>JBAYPP010000026.1:0-11123 GCA_041677585.1 Acholeplasmataceae bacterium | reverse complement strand
TTGCATTCACGTTGATATTCCGGGTATTGATTTGACCCTTAGACAAGGATTGTATTATCGTGTAAATTTAACACCGGTATTTATCAGTGAACGGGTAACACCAAAAAATAGAGTAAATTTAAGAGACGAATTACTAGAACAAAAGATGGATTATTATCAACCTTTTTTGTTAGCACTTGATTCTCCAAGAGTTTATGGAGGCGATAGATTAACCTTAAAAAGCGAAAGTTTCTTTGAAAAAAATGTGCCTCAATACATTGATCAAACGGATTTATATAAAGATATACCGCTAACTTTGAAAAATTTAGCTGCAAGAAGATACTTTAATATCAACCAAATTGAAATTAACGATCACAACAGATTGTACTACTTACAAATTTATATCCATTTATATCAAAAAGTATCAAAAAAATACATTGATAAAAAGAAAAAACATGTCGGAAGAAAAAAGAAAACAATATCAAATGAGTTATTACTAGAAATTAGCAATCAATATGCGCATGGTGTTATCACAATTGACGAGGCAATAAAGAGAAGCAATCTTGGTTCTAAATCTACATTTTATAGAAGACTTAGAGAGTTGAAAAAAACAGAAAGTGAATAATTGATTAAAGAGTGTATTAACAATGAAGTCTTATCACCGTCTGTTGTTTTACTATACTAACAGCCCTTCCCAGAAAACAGGATTGATTTTTTCATTAGTTATTATGATTACCTTTAAGCACTAAGCAATAAGACCTTGTTTAAGATCATTTAGTACCGTTATAAAACAACATTTTTAAACCACCATTTTAAGACATTTTCATTTCGCTATTGACATCTATGACCTTGGTGGAATTATTATGTTGTAAAGCACAATAAAAGTATTTTTAAGCTTTTTACTTGTATTGATGTATATCGTAATATAAAAGTCTTAAGTAGGAATCTAAAATGAAGAAAATAAGATTGGTTTTGTCCATTTTAATTGTAATGATGTTCAGCATTACAACAACTACATTTGCTTATTGGGCAAAAAGCGTTTTAGGAAGCCAAGTAACAAAAGATGTTAATGTCTTAATTGGCACATAGGATATGTATCCTGAAGGAGCATATATACCAAACAATTATGATGAACTCGTTGAACTGCTTTTATCACCTGAAATTATGAATAATGAAGAGACAATCATTATCTTGACAGGAGATATTATTTTTCCTGATGACCCGATTGCTCCATTTGGTGATTTTAAAGGTGTTTTTGATGGAAACGGACATAATATGTCAAATATTACCCTTAATGTTCCCGCTAGTCAACATGAAGTGGGGTTGTTCAGTTCTAATACAGGTACGATAACAAATGTTGATGTTGAAGAAATAAAACTGGTATATGCAAGTGATACACCACAGCATAATAGCGTTAATATGGGAAGCTTAGTTGCTCATAATAGTGGTACAATTAGCGGAGTATCCGTAACGAGTACACATGAGTTAGATGGAACAGTTAGTTCATATAGCAGTACTATTTTGGTGGGCACAACAACATCGGTCGCAGTTTATGCTGGAGGTTTAGTTGGCGTCAATTATGGAACCATCATCAACTCTTATAGCCGAATAGATGTTACAATTGATGGGATAGCTTCTGTCAGTGGACTCTCGTTTACTAACTCTACGGTGACGATCAATCTTTATATTGGTGGTTTGGTTGGTCAGAATCATGGCACAATCGAAAACAGTTATGCAACAGGTGATATTTATTCGGTTAGTGTGGCATCAGGCTCTGTAGGATTAGGTACTCTGACGCTCACGGAAAACATTTATGCAGGTGGACTGGTAGGTCAAAATACCTCAGGTGCCACTGTGAAAAATTCTTTTGCTACAGGAAATCTAGTTAATATTGATGCAGCTACAAATCGCTATCTTGGACGAGTTGTTGGCTCTAGCAACGGAAACACCAATATTTACTATCACGCTAATCAAAGTATAACAACCGTACAAGGATCTTATACTGCAATTGCAGATGGATCCAGTAGTAAAACGGAGTTAGAAATAAAATCAAGATCATTTTTAGAAGAGTCATTAGGCTTTGATTTTGATGATATATGGATCTATATTGATCAAGATTATCCTATCTTAAGAAATACTTAAAGTATACTAATGCGATCGAGCATTCAAATGATTCAGTTTTAAAACAAAAAGACATACTCCTGTCTAATACAGAAGTATGCTGTTTGTTTTTTTCTTATTTAATGTATCTACTTAATAAGGGGCGGTTCAACCAAAGGATGGAACACCTCTTTTTAGCTTAATCAATCGCTTTGAAACAATCTTCTTGTTAGCATTGAAACAACTAATAGAAGGGTATATGAAACAACAATTGATGAACCAGTTGGAATGCTTAAATGGTAGCTTAATGTTAGTCCAATAAAAACAGTCAATGCTGAAAGCAAAATTCCAAACAACAGCGTTTGTCGAAAGCTTTTCGCTATTTGCGAGGCAATTAAAGCTGGAAAGATAACATACGCAGAAATTAAAAGCATACCAACTGTTCTAACACCTACGACAATAAAGACAGCGGTTAAGGCACTTAAACCATATCTTAATAGTTGCTGTTTTATTCTTGAAAATTTTGCATATGTTTCATCGTAGGTTGATGAAAGAAGTGGTCGATAAAAAAGAAAAACAAACAGGAAAACGAGTATTAATAATCCAATTGAAATAAAGACATCAGTTAAACTAACCGTTAAGATTGATCCAACCAATAGTGACTCAATTGAACGATTAAATCCGGTTGATAAACTGACAGTAATTAAGCCGATGGCTAACGCAAAAGCGGACACTACGCCAATGGCTGCATCATGTTGAATCATTTTTCTTTGACCTAAATAAGTGATTAGTAGTGAAGCCATTACAGCAAAAGGAATTGCAAAAAACATTGGCTGATCAAACAATAAAAGACCGAAAATAACACCACTAAATGAAACATGGCTCAACCCGTCAGCAATCATCGATTGTTTGTTTAAAACTAAAAAGGGACTTAAGAAAGCAGCACTTATACCTAGAGCCAATCCTAAAATAAGGGCGTATTGCATAAAACTATTAGTTAAAAAATCAAACATGCTTATGACCTCCTAACCGTTGATTAAAGGCTTGATAAAGCCCAAAAAAGGAAACGTCTTGATCAATGCTTAATATCAAATCTTCATTTCTAACATTTAAGTTTAAATCATGAGTGACAAAAATAATGGTCGTACCATTTTTGTTAAGCTCTCTAATATACTGATAAAATGTTTCCTTAAAATGTGGGTCCAGTGCACTAGTTGGCTCATCTAAGATTAATAGTTTTGGATTAGCAATTAATGCTCTAATCAAAAAGACTCTTTGGGCTTCACCACCAGATAAAGTTGACATCATCTTTTTTTCTAGATGTCCAATTTCCATCTTTTTAAGCCAGCTCCTAATCAAAGATAAATCATCTTTACCGATAAAACGTTTCTGTTGCTTAAAACCGGTATAGATAACCTCACAGACAGTAATCGGAAAACGTCTTTTTACACTTAAGGCTTGTGGTAAAAAACCAATTTCATCGGTCTTAATCAAATAAGAACCTTGGGTCGGTTTTAATAAGGAAACCAAGACTTTAATTAAAGTAGATTTACCAGCCCCATTTGGTCCAATCACGTATAAAAAATCACCGGCATTTATTTTAAAGTTTATTTCTTTTAATGCTTGAAAATGACCAAAGTTAACACCTAAATTATTGGTTTCAATTATTAAGTGCTTGTTTGATGTTTTCATAGTTTTGCTCGAGTAAGTCTGCATAACTAACCCCCTTTTTATATTGATCTTTACTAATGTTGTGATAGCCATGCAATTCCAAAATTGTTAGTTGATAATTATCATTTTCCAACTCTGTTTTTATGCTGTTGAAATGTTTTGTGTCAATTAGCTCTTCAACAAACAAATAATGGGTTTCATACATTCTTAATTCGTTGATGAATTCTTCTAGTTGTTTTGGTGTTAATTCAGCATCTGGTTGAAAGTGATCAGTGATAGAAACGATGTTCAAATGATAACGATCAGCAAACAAACTCATTGAATTATGTCCGAAAAAATAAATCGTCGGTGTTGATAGATTGTCTAAGAAATTGCTTAACTCTAAATGAATTGTTTCAATTTTTGTTGAGTATGACAAGGCATTATTAAGATAATAGTCGGCATTATCGGGATCAATTTCAATAATTGCTATTTTTATTTCTTCAATCATTAATAGAAAAACAATTGGATCAGTCCAGTAATGAATATCATCTAGTTGAGTAATTGAATTCGCTAAATTGAGTGCGTTTACTTGGTTATCCAAAATATTGTTAACCCAAGGATCCATTTCAGGACTTGTATAAATAAACAGTTTCGCTGATTTGATGGCGATAATCTCTTTTGCGGTTGGTTCATATCCGTGTACTTCAGACCCAAGTGGTGCTAATAGGCCGACTGTCAATTTATCTCCAGCAATTTGAGCTGCAATATCATAATGTGGAAATAAGGTTGTCAGTATTTCTGCTGATTCTTTTTTTTGACAAGCAGTCAATAAAAGAACCAAACTCAAAGCAGTTATTAAGTAAATTTTCATTTTTAAAAAGACTTTCATTTTATCATCCTTGCTAAAATATCTAATTTAAAAATAGTATAGCATAAAAAAGGTAATTTGCGAATGATTTGCATTATAAGGTTTTAAATGTAAAAAGATAAATTTTTTTTGTGTAATTTATAAGTGTTCTATTAAATCAAAATTTCTTGCTATAAAAAACTTTTATGCTATACTGACAAAGAACAGAGTAACCAATAAGCGTTAAGTGTTTCTCCATGGGATGTTGGGAGAAAACGAACACATATCATGTGGCGGCTTATTGTTGCGTCCGCTGTAAGTGATTATAGTGGACCTCGGTAAAAAGGAGGTCTTTTTTAATGAAAAACAAGATTCAAATTAAGCATTTAATTTTAGCATCTTATTTAGCGGCTTTTTCGATCGTCATTGATGCCAGCGTCAAAGCTATTCTTGGAGTACAAACCTTTGGGTTACCGTTCCATAATATTCCAATTATTTATGCATCAATCGTCCTAGGACCAATCTATGGCGTTGGAATTGCACTTGTTGGGGATGTGCTGGGTTTGTTGTTAGCGGGACATATTGTCTATTTTGCACCATGGTTTATGTTAGCTCCAATCGCGTGGGGTTTAATTCCTGGTTTATTTTTGCATAAAAAAATCAATAAGAGAAATGTAATACTAGTTATTGGTATCACTCACTTAGTAGCGACGATAGCAAACACTTTTGGCTTAGTTTTAAATGATCTAATCCAAACACACGGCTTGTTTGAATACAGTTGGCGTGATGCTACAGTTTTACCGACAATTATAGGTGGACTAATACGTCGTATTCCAATCTTTTTCTTAATATTACCTAATGCGTATATTTTGTCGTTAGTAACAATTAGACTGCATGAACGCTTGCAACCGTTTCAGGTTGATTTAATTACATCACCGACAAAGCAGGTTTCAGAAATTAATTGATTATAAGAAAAAAAGATTAACAGCATCGTTAATCTTTTTTTATGCATTATTTTGTTGACACTCAGAACAATAACCATAGAAGGTTAAATCATGTCTAATAATTTTATATTTGCTATTAGTTTGAAGAGAAGAGATGTTTTGTTCCAGCAGACAATCAATCGGTTCCATTTTTTTACAGCTTAAGCAAATAACAAAATGATGATGTTCTTTTTGGTTTAAATAGTAATAAGCAGTATTATCAATCAAGCTTTTATTGATGTGACCATTTGTGTGCATAATATCTAAAGCTCGATAGATTGTTGATAAATCAATTTTATACTCAGCCAAAAAGCGCATTATTTGCTCAGCACTTAATGGTTTTTTATGATTCTTCAGCAACGCAAGAATTGTTTTTCTATGAGTTGTTAAACGCATATTAATCACTTCCTTTTAAGTAATATTAATTATATCATAAAACAAAACTTTCGTACTTAAGTCGCATTTCATCAATTGAAGCAAGTTGATTCTGATTGTCTAAGTAAACGATTAAAAAAACGGATAAAAAAGTCAAAGTTTCTTCTCTAATGTGTATACATGGAACCAAATGGGACAGTTAAAACAGATAATGCAATTATCAATTTGTTTTTATGAAGCAATTTAGCTCAAAATATACTTAAGTAAATCAAAAAGTTTATTGACTTTTTAGTCTCAAAATGTTAGAGTATGGTGAAGTGGTAACATAGATAATTTACTATATATGCACTAACGTGTGTCTATCTTTATATAAAAATTCCGAAACTACTTATCAAGAGAAAATTTAGGAAAAGGGTTTTCGGCTAACTCAGGAGGAAGTATGGTAAACATTGCTTCGATTGTCATTATGGCTCAATGGGGTATTATCCTACTATTTACAACACTACATTTTTTATTAGGGTTAAAAAGAGGAGTCACAAAGTCATTATATTATGCAGTAACTAGTCTAATTATTACAGCACTTTCCATATTTGCTATAACATTCATCTCTGTACGCTCTTTTATAAATGCTGATTTTGTCGTCCGTGGGTATGAATTTTTATTAAATACTCAGATACCCAGCCAGTACCGTGAGATTTTAGTCGATCCGAGTATGAACGGAATTATTATTGGTATTGTTGATTTAGTCTTAAAATTAATTGCCTTTTTTATTATCTATCCGATTATAAAATTAGTTTTAACGCATACGCTTTTTAAAGGCATATATCGCTTTTTTGAGAAGAACAGTTTAAACAAAGTTGAATTTACAAAATCACCTCTATCTCCAAATAAGATAGAAATTAAAAAGAAAAATAAAACATTCAGCCGCCTTAGTGGGGGCTTGATTGGTTTTACAAGGGGCTTCTTAACCGCATGGCTTTTATTAATGCCACTATTGATTTTAACTAGCGCAGTTAAAATCAATCCTAATTTAGTACAGACATCAACAACAGAAGATGGTTCAAACAGTCAAGCAGGAGCTTTAATTGATGATATTTCAAAGCTTCTTTCTGAGATAAATGAAAAAGGGTTCGGTAAATATAGCAGTCAAATTATTGTTAACGATCAACAATTAGAGGTAGCTTTATTTGATTATTTATTTACTGTCAAAGTTAAGAATTTAGAAGACGAATTGTATGAATTGCAACTTGGTTCAGAACTTCAAAGAATCGGTCAAATCGTTTCAGTATTAATAAACGATGGATATTTAAATTCCGATTTTGATTATGAAGCAATCAATTATGATCAACATTATGCAGGAATTGATAATATTTTAACGCAGTTAGGCAGGTCCGATTTATTAAACATCCTTTTACCGATTGCAATTGAAATTGGTGCGGAATATCCACTTGTCACACAAAACTTAGGGTTTAATTTAACTGAAAATGTTAAAACAGCTCCTTTATTAGCCAAACTAAAGAAACTTAATTTAGAAAACGAAATGAACTCACTCTCGCTTACAATCAGAGAGTTACTACAAGTAAGCAATGTTGGGGAGTTTTTAATTTTGCTTGAAGATCCAGAGGCATTATTAGAACTTGAAAATGAAAAACTACGTCATTTTGGTTCTGCTTTAAATGAGATCAGCAAGATGGAATTATTAGCAGCTTCCAGTATCGCTTTAGAATATGCGTTGATGCAGGAATCAATTATAAATAGAATTTCATGGACAGAAGATGCAGAACTTTATTTACGTGAAAAACTAGAATTTTTGTACCAAGAAGGATTCGTTCAAGCTGAAATTGATCGTTTAGGCAATTTGATTCAAGCTGTTTTTGGTAGCGAATTTGACGATTTTGATTATCAAAGCTTAATTCCACAATCAGAGTTTGATGCAGGTATTTATTTAACAGAAGATACTAGGGCATTAGTTGAAGTCTTCTTGAGAGAACTTGTTGAAATAGAAACAATTTTAAGAATGATTCCATTAGCAGTTGACTTCACATTGTATACATCTAACCAAGAAATAGTCCAAAACTTGGCTGATGAAATCAGTCAAGCTTTTGACAAAGAACAAAAGGTTATTAAAGATGAAATTGGTCATGTTGAATCAATTTATGAGTATTTGGTTTCAATGGGTATCAACCGTCTTTTCAATGATGACGAGCAATTAATCGAAGTCATTGATGCAATCCTTTTGGCTGAAGGAAACTTTGATAATGCTAAGGCTATCATTTCAGTTTTATTTGAAGAAAGCCATATCATTAATGAAGTGTTGCATATTGTAGCTGAGCCATTATTGGAACAAGTAATTAACGATGAAGAGATTTTAGAACTTGTTTTATCAACAATTAACGAAGAAGGTTTCCTGTATGGCAAAGAATTCATTACAGTTTTAAATTTAACTGAAAGTGTTTATCAATTCACAAATATTAGTGAAGTATTAGAACGAATTGAATATAAAGAATATGTTCAACTATTAGCTAGTTTCGGTCAATTATCAAACCTACAATATAACGAGTTAAAAACACATTTATTTAATTTACAACTATTGAATTCAAGTTATGAAATAGTTGACTTGTTAAAAAATAAAGCCCAAATAGAACAACTTGTTTTGCCAGAATCTGCTAATAAAGAAAGTATTAAATCTGACATTACTTTGGCTTTAGATCTTTGGTATGAAATAAGTAATCATATCCATGTAAACAATTTAGACGTATATTTTATAAATGATCTTAATTTGCTAGAGTTGATTCCTTATCAAAAAGTAAAACAATTATTGTTGTTTGACGAAGAAAAAGATGCTGATTCAATCATTTTAAGTTCATTGGTTAATTATCTCCAAACAACGTCTCTTTCGTTTGGTGATTTAGGTGAGATCTCATTACCAAATGATTTTAGTATTGCGGAATACAATTCATCAATTTGGGTTAATGAAATAAATAACATTATCCAAGGGGTATTAGATGCCGCTGAGACGATTAACAATGAAGAGGTAATAAACCTTTCATTTAATTATATTAATGGTCTAAACAGCTTAAATGATTTGCCTATTGACTTAATAACAATGTTTGAAGCAGAAGAAAAGGTTGATTTAGTTTTCGGAAAAATTACAGATTCAACATTATTAAAATATAATGGTGTAACGATCATTAAGGAAATGATTTCCCAAATTGAAGGCATTCCTACAATTGAACTAGATGATGATCTATACAAACAAGAAAGTTTAACAAGTGAAAACCTAACTGAGTTGTTAAAGATTGCTACGCAATTATTCATTAAGACAATTGATGATCATGCTCTTAGTTTAGGCGAGCATATTAAGAAGTTAAACTCAAGTTCAATTTTAACTGTTTTTAACAGTCTTGATGAAGAATTCATCAATCGAATTGGATATCAAACTACCATTAACAACGCTTTTAGATCTTTGGTTATGAACCCAACGATTCATGATGAATTATATAATCTAATTAATAACACGATTACATTTGAACATTTCACACCAATCAATTCCGGGTTATTTGACCTTAGGGCAGCTTTAGATGAAGAAAATAAGCTTAAAGAAGAAACATTGGCTTTAATGCTTATGTTTGCAAGAAACTTAAATTTACCAGATGACTTCCTACAGGTAACTGCAAATGAGCAATTAAACATCATACTCAATGAAGTTAATGATGATTTAATTGATGATTTGCTTGAAATCAAATTGATTCATGAGTTGTTAAGTAATGCGGTTTTATTGGATTCTGTTTATTCATTAGGCGAAGCTTATTTTGAAATTGGCGTTGAGGCTCTAAACAATCAAAATATGAATGTAACAGTTTCATATAATGATTATTATATTACTGTTATTAATGCTTTGATTGCTAATGATGGGTTGATTGATGCGACCGAAATTAAGAATTATGTAAAAATCGGCTTTACTATTAGTGGTTATAAGCTTGATCTTTCTCAAGCCTTAAATGAATCATATAATTTAATCACTGATGAAATCTTTAGAGTCAGATATTTAGGAAAGAACTTAGTAGATCATATATCAGAGACGGTATTATTAAGAGGTTTATTAAAGACCCTGTTTAATGATGAAGAGTTATTGCAAAGCATCGCTGTCATTATAAATAATGCTTTTGTTGTTAATGGTGAGCAATTAGCAAATATAAACTATGAAAACTTATTATTAGACCAAACATTATTTGATGATGAAGGTCTACAAAGAAAACATACACATGATTTATTAACAGCAGTTTTAAAACAAGACTTAGATTTGATTAGAAGAAGACAAATCACAATTGCTGATTTAGAGAATTTAATTAATGAAGAAAAGGATATCTCAAAACTGCAATATTTATATAATTCTAGGGTCATTGAATCAACAATTTATTCAACGATTGAAAGTGATTCAGTTAAAGATCTAATTATCGATTTAGCTAATCCATATGTCAGTCAGGTCACGGCCCAAATAGGAATTAGCAATTTTGAATTGAGCAATGAAGATGTTAGACTTAAAAATGAACACTTCAATTATGAAGCGACTAAGCAAACAATTTATGCGCTTACGCAATTAAACATTAACAGCTTAGGTGAATTAGGACAGATTAGATCATTGGCTGATGTTCGTATCGTTTTAGATATCGAAAATACACGCGAAATAATTGATGAGATAACCGCTATTCCGTTATTGATTGAACTATATCGCACAACAGCACAAAATGAAAAGCTAGCTGGTTTATTAGCGGATGTAGTCGATGTACAATTGATTCAAAGATTTAAATTACCGCTTTCAAAACCAAGCATACAAGCCTTTTACTTAGAGGATAAATATATTAATCAGCAGGATTTCTCTGACTTGTTAATCGCTTTCTTGGGCGTTAATATAGATATCGATTCACAGTTTAGCAATCCTAACTTGATTAAGGATTTATTAGAGCCAATTACGATTGTTGGTGTTGAACAAAACTCAATTTTACATTTGCTTAACTCAAACGTTATTCATTCAGCAATTGATAAAGCTATTCAAAATGAGCAATTAAGAGTAATGATAGCGACAGAAGTCAATAGGGCATTAAGTCCATATAACTTAGGGGTTGTCTTTAGTTCTGAGCATTTTACAATTCCAAAAGTAGCGTTGAATGAAGAGGGAAGAATCA
>JBAYPP010000025.1:0-11621 GCA_041677585.1 Acholeplasmataceae bacterium | reverse complement strand
CATATGGTGCTACTATGAAAGAGGGGTTGATCGGACTTTTTTGACTTCAGTAAACGGGAAAGTTGTTCGTGACACAATTGTCTATTATCGGGTTACATATCCCAATATTAGTTTTTCACATACACAGGCGATCACCTTTAGGGTCATTGATGATATACCACCGACAATTGATCCTGTAGCTGATTTTGATTTACCATATGGAACAAAACTACCCGATCTAAAAACAAACGTAAACTATTATGATAATTATGACGGAAAAGAAGATTTGAAACTCGAAATTGATTCAACCAATGTCTTAATCAACCAGGTAGGAAGCTACTTAGTTAAATACCGCGTAACAGATAAATCGGGTAATCAAACAACAAGAACTAGTTATGTCAACGTGTATGATCATTTACCACCAGTAATTACATTAAAAAAACAGATTGTTATTGAAGCGAAAAAACCGTTTCATTATCAAGAGTTTATCCAAATCAAAGATGATGTCGATAGTGCAGTGACAATTGAATTAGACACTTCAAATTTAGATTTAAACAAGGTGGGTATATACAAGATAATCATTTATGCAAAAGATCAGTCAAACAACGCCAGTTCACTTGATTTGGCGGTTGAAGTAATTGATAAGACAAAACCGATAATTACGCTGACAAAAACACCGAATCCGCTTTCTGTCTATGAAAACATCACAACGGATAAACTAAAAGAATATGTTTTATCAGTCATAGACGATGTCGATGATTTAGCAAAAGATGATTTGGTAATAACACATGATATCAATACAAACATCGTCGGAGCATATACGGTTTATTTTCAAATAAAGGATAAATCAAACAATGAGACAAATGTTAGTTTAAAAGTTGATGTAAAGGATCTAGAGAGCCCAAGTGTATGGTGGGATAAACCGCTTTATTTTGCAGTTAACAGCGACAAACCCATCTTAGAGCTGCTGCTTGATTATGAAGATAACTATGATCAAAAAACTGATTTGACAGTCAAGATAACAAGCACGTTTAAAATGGATAAAATCGGTCGCTATTTAGTGACGGCCGAAGTTACTGATCGAGCCAAAAATAAAACGACAATTTATGACTATCTTGAGCTCTATGACAACATAATGCCTAATGTCAATTTGGTCAAAGAAATAATCATTACTGATTTTTCACCAAAACAGTATGAAAACTATTTAGACATATCAGACAATTATGATCAATCAAAGGATTTAGTCATCACCTATGACGACAAGGCGGTGGATTATCAGACGGTAGGTATTTATCCGATTATTTTTCATGTACATGACACATCAAATAACACTTCAGTCTTTGAATCAGAAGTGTATATCATTGATATCATAGCACCGGTTTTATCTTTGAATTCAAAAGTAAAATATTTAGCGGAAAATGAAGAGTTTAATCCACTGGATTTTGTGTTGGAGATTAGTGATAATCATGATCAATTAACAATTGAGGATTTAACAATAACACCAGAAATTGAAACAAGCGTTCCAGGTTACTATATAATTAGCTATCGTCTAAAAGACAAATCTAATAATTTAACCGAGGAAACATTAGAGTTGCATATAACAAGAAAAACAACACTGATTTTAACCGTGGATTCAATCGAGATATATACGAATGAGCTTTTTGATCCAATGAAAGCAATCATTATTGATTCGAATTATACTTATGAACACTTTTATACACCGTTAAGCATTGACACATCAAAACCACAAGAGCTTTATCTTCACCATGTTGCTATTAATGAATATGGTAAAAGAGCAGAAGCAATCCAAAAAGTGACGATTATTGAAAAAACCGAAAAATATCGATGGAATGACTTTATTTTAACAAGTGGTATCATAATCACCGGTGTTTTTGTTTCAATTGGTTTTATCTTAAAAAAGAAGTCTCTGAAACTTTGACAAAAGCAATCATTTTTAATATAATGGATGTGAAGATATAAACATTAAAAGGAGATATAATATGGCAAACGTACTAGTAGTTTATTGGAGCGGAACAGGTAACACGGAAATCATGGCCGAAAAAATTAAAGAAGGCTTAGAAGCAGGTGGAGCAACTGTTGACCTAAGATCTGTTGATCAAGTTGATCCAGGCGAAATCAATGATTTTGATAAAATCGCATTTGGATGCCCATCAATGGGTGTTGAGGTTCTAGAAGAAGAAGAGTTTGAACCATTCTTTGCTGAAGTTGAAAGTCAGCTTCAAGGTAAAAAAGTCGCATTATTCGGCTCATACGGATGGGGCGAAGGCGAATGGATGGAAGAGTGGCAAACACGCACACAAGATACTGGCGCTGAGTTATTTGAGCAAGGATTAATGATTAACTCAACTCCAAGCAGTGAACAGGAAGAAGAATGCGTTGAGTTTGGTCAACGTTTCGCAGCATTTTAAGTTAAACTAACGAAGAATAAATGAAGGTCAGAAATTAGCATCCTAATTTCTGACTTTTCAACATAGAGGGACAGATGAAAAGTAGTTTAGGGTTCAAAAGTTCATATAGCTTTAATGAAAGCATGATACCATTGGAAAGACTTCTAACTGAAGTTAAAGCAAACGGGTATGATTTTTTTGCTTTAGCGGATACAAACCTACACGGAATGTATACCTTTTATGAGCAGTTAGAACAGTTGAAATTAAAGGGCAGTTTAGGTTTAAGCATTAGCGTTTTATTAAACGAAAAACCAATTGACTTAGAGTTATATATTAAAACGGACAAAGGTTTTCCGGCTTTATTAGCAGTTGATCGAGTTAGACCGAAAACCTTCTTGGAACTAGAAGACTACCTAAAGGATTTAATCGTTGTCGTTGTTAACTATCCACAGCTTGAAGCACATATCTATAATCAAAATGTCAATGAAGCGAAAGATTTACTTAAACGATTAAAAGCGAAAATTCCCTATCTTTATTTAACACTCAAACTAGACACCTGGAACCAGGAATTCAAACTAGCACCAACACTTTACAAACTGGCAGTTGAAGCAAATATCAAAGCTTTGCCATATCACCAAACAGCCTATTTAAACGAAGACGATAAAAAGGCTTATTTAATCCTATTGAAACTAAATAGTGCCGAAAAAGAAGATGAAAGCTTTGATTATCGTTTTTTACCTTTTGAAACCATCAAAGCTCGTTTTTATGATTATCCCCAACTGTTTACTAATTTAAAGGAAATGGTGGAAACGATTGAATTCAAATACCAGAAACCTAAACTGGAACTACCAGAGTATCCTCTGGATAAGGGAGTTAAGGCTGTTGAGTATTTAAAATCACTAGCAATTCTAGGTTTAAAGAAACGGCTTAAAAAAGAACAATCAGCAGAAGCTTCAGTTTATCAGGAGCGGCTGCTATATGAATTGAAAGTAATTAATCAAATGGGTTTTAACGATTACTTTTTGATTGTCTATGACTTTGTAAAATATGCAAAACAAAATCAGATTCTAGTTGGTCCCGGACGTGGTTCTGCGGCTGGTTCATTAGTTTCATACTGTTTGGGCATAACCGATATTGATCCAATAAAATACAATCTTCTTTTTGAACGATTCTTAAATCCAGAACGAATCAGCATGCCGGATATTGATTTAGATTTTCCGGATAATAAAAGAGATGAAGTCATTAGATATGTTCATGATAAGTATCAGAAGGAACATGTTGCCTCAATTGTAACCTTTGGGAAATACGCAATTCGTTCATCAATTCGTGATGTCGCAAGAGCAATGGAAATTGAACCTTCACGCGTCAAAGGAATGATTGAACGTGTGTTGCACAATCGGATTGAAGAAACAGATTATGAAATGGTTGAATTACTTTCGGTATCCCAAAAACTAGAAGGACTGCCTAAATACACCGGGACACATGCTGCAGGTATTGTTTTATCAAAACGAAAATTAACTGAGCTTGTGCCATTAACAGAAATAGCAAATGATTTTTATCAAGCCCAACTGGAAGCAGTTGACTTAGAAAAAATGGGTTTGTTAAAAATCGATTTTTTAGGTATTCGTAATTTAACGATCATTTCTGACGTCATTAAACTGATTTCAAAGACAGACAAAGATTTTAATTTATACAATCTTCCATTAGATGATCATAAAACATATGAATTGTTATCATCAGGCGATACTGACGGTTTATTCCAATTGGAATCGCGGGGAATGCGAAATGTCATTCAAAAATTAAAACCAGCACATTTCGAAGATTTAGTCGCTTTATTAGCCCTTTATCGTCCTGGTCCAATGGATAACATCAATCTTTATCTCGAAAGAAGACACGGGAATAAATATGAGCCAATTCATGAAGCATTAGAATCTATTTTAAAGCCGACTTACGGCATTATTATCTATCAGGAGCAAATCATGCAGATTGCACATGATTTTGCGGGCTATACAATGGCTGAGGCGGATTTATTAAGACGCGGAATCTCTAAAAAAGATTTAAACATTTTAAAAGAAGAAGAAAAGCATTTCATTGAAATGTGTATCAAACAAAACCACAGCAAAGCACTTGCCAAAAAAATATATTCTTACATTGTTAAGTTTGCCGATTATGGCTTTAACCGAAGTCATAGTGTTGCCTATAGCTTAGTAGCTTATTGGATGGCGTATTTAAAGACTCATTATTATGCTGTTTTTATGACGGTCTTATTAAATTACTCAACCGGCGATGAAACAGCGACAAAACGGTATTTAGATGCTTTAAAGAAAAAAGGTAATGTCATCAATTCTCCCGATGTTCAATTAAGCGATTCCAATTATCAATTTGATAATAACACGATTTTATTACCGCTTGATATTGTTAAGGGTGTTGGTAAAAAAGCAGTTGAATCAATTTTAGCTGAACGAGCAAAGGGTGAGTTTAAGACTTATCAAGACTTTAAGCTCAGAATGAAAAACGATTTGAACGAAAAGCAAATTCAAATGTTGATTTACGCTGGCGCCTTGGATTGTTTTAAGGAAACAAAAAGAACTTTAATTGAACACATCAACTTAGAGCATGCCGGTTATGAGCAATACATAACCGACTTTAAGCCAAGAGAATATCCAGAGTATGATTTAATCACCTTGGCTCAATATGAAAAAGAAGCATTAGGCTTTTACTTAAAACAGCATCCATTTAAACGATATGATGAATGGGCAAGAACTGCAAATCTGGATTTCTTTAGTGACTCTGCGAGAAAGACGAAGCTAAAGGTTTTAGCAATTATTAAAGCAATAAAGATTATTAAAACAAAGCAAAACGAAAAAATGGCTTTTGTCGTCTTAGACGATGGAAAACAGACAATTGAAGCAACTTTATTCGCAAGAACATTCAGTTTACACCAAAGCATTAAAGTTGATGAGATTTATTGTTTCTACATTAGTAAAAAGCAATATCAGGAAAAGGATTCATTTGTGATCGAAAGAATTGAAAAGGTAATCACTTAATTATGAAAAACAAACTTATCATAAAAGCAATCTATATCGGTTTATTTATAAACCTGGCATTAGCGCTTATCAAAATCATTTTTGGTCTTTTGGGCCAAACGCAAGCTCTATTTAGTGATGGATTAAATGCTTTATCGGATGTCTTTATAAGTGTGACAATGCTCTTTGGCGTTAAGATGTCACTAAAGGAACCCGATCAGGATCATCCATACGGTCATGAGAAATTTGAAGGTATTGCTTACTTTGTTTTGGCAATTGTCTTTTTATTGACGGCTGGTTACATTATTTATAATGGCGTCTCTTCGATTATAAACCTTAACGGTTCGGCTGAACCAGAAGCATATACTGTTTTAGTTGCTTTGTTTTCAATTTTTCCTAAGTTGTTTTTAGCGATTTATTACGTCAAAATTGGCAAGAAACATGATAGTTTGGTTTTAGCAGCTGATGCAAAAAACCATCTATTAGATGTTTTTTCGACACTCTTTGTTTTTATTGGGTTATTCTTAAGCCAATTTGGTCTGGTAATCTTTGATTATATCGCTGCAATCCTTATTGGTTTGTTAATGTTAAAATTGGCCTTTACGACAGTAAAGGAAGCTATCTCATTTTTAGTTGATCAAGCCCCAGACGATGAAACCATCAAGACGATCAAAACGATCATTGAAGGAAACAAAAAGGTTAAAAGCATTGATGATTTGAAAGTGAGAATGCATATGACAAGAGTCTATGTTGATGTTGAAATTGGTGTTGATAAAACCTTGTCACTTGAAGAAGCGCATAAGATTGCAGAAACAGTTCATCTAGCCGTTGAAAGAGAAGTTGCTGATGTAATCCATTGCATGGTTCATGTGAACCCTAAATAAAATCCGTTTCCAGTTTTTATAAAATAAAAAGTACTTTAAGCAAGACTTTACTTTACAAAAAATATATTTGTTATAAAATAGAAGTAACAGCTAAATAATAACTGAAGAAGGAAAGGTAAACATAATGAAAATTAAAAGACTAGTATTTAGTATTTTATTGTTGGCAACAGTCTTTTTTTTGAGCGCTTGTAATCAAACAAATGCCAAAGATAAAAAACTCGTTGATGAAGCATATGCGACATTAGAAATTGGTTATCAAAGTCCCGATACCGACAACAATGTAACAAAGGACATAACCTTAGTCGATCTAGTTAACGAGGTAACGGTTACTTGGGGTTCATCTAAAACAAATGTAATCTCAATTACAGGTAAAGTTACAAGACAAGATAGCGATGCCAATGTCACCTTAACCGCCACCTTAAGCAAAGGTAAGGCGAGTTTAACTAAAACATTCAATCTAACTGTTGTTGGCATTGAAGAGACAGTAATTGGTGGAGTTCCAAAAAGCCATGAGGATGTTAAAACAGACAGAGCATCATTAAACTTAAGTTATAGTATACCGACAACAACTGGTCAAGGCCTAAACACACTTCAGAAGATTGCGTTCATTCGCAGTTTAAGTGATAATGTGCTGCTTGATCCGAACACAACATTTTCATTAAAATCAGAAGGCTTTATCAAACAGGCATATGAAAATCGTGTTTTTGTGGAACAAAACAGTTACCTTGAAAATGAAAGCGAATTTAATCTTGATTATGAAATCAGCCTGGTCGGTCTCTTAAATGAAACACTATCAGCCTCAGAGTTTAAAGCCGATGTTTTGTTTAGATATGGAACCAAAAATGAAAGAACATATAAAGATGTTGTATCAAACAATGACTATAGTTTAGCAGTTGATGGGACATTGTATTTAAAAGATAGTAATGCTTATTTAGACGGTAATTTAAAAGCGTATGGCAATAATAAAGGTGCTTTGATTGAAGTCAATAATAAAATCACCGAAGGTATCGAAAACATCTTTATGGCTTTTGAACATATTGTTTTTGGAAATGTCGTCTATCCCGACTCAAGTATGATTGAGGATCAAAGCCTAACTGAGATATTCGAGACATTAAAAACATTGAAAATTCATCAAGTTGCTGATGGTCACGTTCTTTCATATGAATTTGATGCTGATGATATCGCAGCGATAATGGAGTCGATGTTCGGTGAAGAAATTGGTGAAATTTCGACAGTATATGATTCATCGCTTAATGTCATTATTAAAATTGATGCGGATAAAAAACTGAAATCAGTTTATCTTGAAACAAACATTCCTGTTTTTGGAGCATTTATGTTTAGTTCACCTGACTCAGAATCCAGTATTACGCTTGAAGTTGTCTTTGATACAGGCGTTAGCCCGGAAATGCCGGCTAATCTAAATCAGTATCAAGAACTTGACTATGAAAAATTCGAAGAATTGGAGGAGATACTATCAGCACCATATGGTGGTGAACCAATTGATCGGGTTTATGATCGAGGCCAAAACATTTACTTTTTTGTTAATAAGGATGCTTATTATCAAAGCTATCGAGTTGAAGTTACTGAAATTTATGAGACCCACCATAATCAACATACTATTTATATCGATCGAGACTTATTGGAATTAGATAGTCCCGGAACCCATACATACAATGATGGTGAATATGAGTTTGAATATACAATCATTGGAGAACTTGATTATAGCAGTCTAAAGGGCGTGTATAAAGTTATTTTTGAAACGGAAAAAGACTTTAAGCTCTATGCGTTTTATATTCAAATAGGGGAACAATACTATTTATACCACTATTTCTCTGATGAAGAACTAAGTGATCAACAGTTGTTTGATTTATATGGTAACCTTGAAATCGATTACGATCATTTAGCATATTTCAATTATCATCCTTACTATGACAATATTTACTTACAGGAAGATAATGTTAACGCTGAGTTACAATATTCAGGTAATGGTTTTTACGCAAGAAACTATTATTACTACAGTACGCAGGAGATTTATGGTGAATTTGTAATTTATCAAAAAATTGAAGGACAGACATGTTTTCCTGTCTATAAGGACGTTGTAGATATTGAGATTATCGAAGATGATGTCTTGTATAATCTTGAACTGGGAATAGACACATTTGCTGATAATACCTTTTTGGTAACCTATGATGATGATACAACGGAAATAATCACTTTTGTAGATTTTGAGCGCATAACGATTGCAGCTTTTCCAAGCCATCAGGATCTAATCGTTGAAGTAACATTTAGATATAAGAACTATCTTTATTATGAATCCTTTGCAGTAGTGCCAACTGAGGATGAAATTCCTACAGGCGGTTATCTCGTTAGCGAAGACAGTGGAGAAAAGTTTCGTGTCATTGTTATAAAAAGAGTTGATTATTATGAATTACGGTGGACTTATTATCATGGACATAAAGATTACAGTGATGTAACTTACGAAGATTTTACCGATCCAGTAACATATTATGATGACTTGATGGCAATATCTTTTACAGCCAATAAGGCATATCTTTTTCCTTATTCGTATATCGAAGAATATGATCTACAAATTCATCTAAATGGTTTCATAATTGAAAACACTGGTAAATGGGAAACAAGATATACCTTTACCTTCGAAGCGGAATTAGAAAGATATGAGTATGATCCTTATTTTGAAATTAAAGCCGATACAGAAAACCTAAAGACTAATTATGTTTTAGGTGATATGATCGATCCTAGTGGTTTAACCTATATAATAGAATATGCAGATTCTGAGACATATGAGATTGGTTTTGATTCAATTGAAGATTTTTATTACTTAGTAGACTATCAATATTATTGGATTTTCTCAGAAGTAGGCGAGTATAGTATTGATATTATGGTTTACTTTTACTTCCAAAACGAAAGATACTATATTTTTATCGAAGATTTTATCGTAACTGTTGTAGAGGAATAAAAACATAAAATCTTATGAAAAAAACTTGATAAAGTAAAAAAAGCTCCTCGGAGCTTTTTTTAATGATCAATTTTTTAAAGGTACAACCTTTTTATGTAGAAAATATTCTTAATAACTTATGACAATCTTAAAGATTTAGTCAAAGAGGTTAGATTAACACGTAAAAATAATAGTTATTGTCTTTCTGCACAAGATGGTCAAGACATCTCATTATTACTTAATGAGATTATAGGAACTCAAATTTATAAACATGACTACAATGATATTACAGAAAAGATTATATATGAACCGTGCTCCTATGAAGAAGCTTCAAGTGTTTTAGAAAAGATTGTTGATTTAAAAGTATTTTAATATAAAGATTCTCTTGATTTTTTAATTCAAGTTTAGTTTAATAAAATCATAATCCATCTTAAGTCGCTTAACAGCGGCTTTTTTGTTAGTATGGGAAATTAAGTCTTGATCAATTCGATGATTGAAACCTTTTTGGCACGTCTAATCGAAATCAATGAAGCTAACAAGACGGTTGCTGCAATGATCCCTACCGAGATAATATAATAGTACCAATGATAATTAATAAGAATTCTTGGTGATCCGTCTTCATAAACCATATAACCTTCATACATCTTTAAGAAAACAGTACCACCGATTAAGCCACCGACTGCACCAAAGAAGCCGAGAATCAAGGATTGCAGCAAAAAGACTTCTGAGACAAAAATATCTTTTAATCCCATCGCTTTTAAAATTCCAATCTGTTTGGATTTTTGATGAACAGAAAAACCGATAATACTGGATACGACAATAAAGATGGCGATTGAGATAAAAAGCTGAATCAAAAAGGTAACAATTACCTGAGCAGTATCCAATAACGATATTTCAGGTGTAATTTCTTTCCAAGTCTTTACTTCAACCTTACTTAGATCAAAGTAAGTCTTTATTCTTTCCGCAACTTTCTCAACATCTCTAGGATTTTCAACTTGGATGATCATTGAGTTATAATCAAAATCGTATCCTTCGGGTAAAGCATCGATCGTTATGACAGTATAATTGAATGAGTGTCGATATAAGCCCAAGTCAAAAGTGCCGACAACTTGATAATCAGCATGTAAGAAAACATTATCCGGTCTAACAAAGGTTAAGGTAACCCAGTCATAATTTTCAATCATGTATTGATCTGCAAATTGCTTTGTCAATAATATCTGGTTTTTTTCAGTAGGAAAATGACCGGATTTTAAATGCTTTTCTTCTGTTAAGCCATAAAAAGCAAAACCATCTTCATTATCAACCGTTTGGACGATAAAACTAATTTCTGGTAACGATTTATACTTAAGTGTAACTCTTTTGTCAAAGGTATAGTAATTAGCCTTACTTATCTCGGGGTTCTCACTTAAAATCTGTTCTTTCATACTAAAATCCATTGGTAGAATATAGTTAGTCAGTCTTTGCTTTTTTGAAACAATGATATGTTCATTATAGGAAGTAGTGTGTTCCAAAATTACGTTACTTAGTGTACCACTCATCGCTAAGATAAAAAATTGAATACCAACACCAACAATGATTGAAAAGATGATCAATAGATTTTGGATCGGTGATTTGAAAATAAAACGAAAAGCAATCTTAAAAGGAAGCATTAATAAATCACATCCTTAATTAAAACACCATCTTTTAATGTCAAGAGACGATCACCTTTTGCGGGATTAATCTTATCATGGGTAATCACAATGAAAGTTGTTTTATATGTTTGGTGTAATGCTCTTAATAGCTGATAAACAGCTTCAGCTGAACTACTATCTAAATTACCGGTTGGTTCATCGGCCAAAATTAACAACGGTCCACCGATAATGGCTCTAGCAACAGCTGTTCTTTGTTGCTCCCCACCGCTCATCTGGTTTGGATAATGATCATGGACGTGGTCAATGCCAACCTCTTTCATTAAATCAAGTGCTCTTTGTTTTACAGCCTTATCAATTTTCTTATTTTGAATCCTTAAGGGCATTAAAATATTGTCCAAAGCATTATATTCAGGTAATAAATAATGGAATTGAAAGATAAAGCCTAAGTTATTGGCTCGAAAGCGAGCACGTTCATTAGGTGTTAAACTGACTAAGTCAACCCCTTCAATCTCAACTTTTCCAGAAGTAGAAGCATCCAAGCCACTAATAATATTCAGTAGTGTGGTTTTACCTGATCCTGAGGCACCAACAATCCAGTTAAAAGAGCCTTTTTCAATTTCCAGATTAATATCTTTTAAAACAGCCGTTTTTACTTTTGTGCCATATGTCTTAGTGATATCCTTAATTTTGATCAGGGTTTGTTTACTCATGTTTGATCACCTCAATAATTTTTAAGT
>JBAYPP010000024.1:0-11877 GCA_041677585.1 Acholeplasmataceae bacterium | reverse complement strand
TAAAAATTGATACACAGTCTAATCCAAATTCTAAAACCTTCCCATCAACCGACAAACAGAAAAACTTGAGTCGTCAACTTGTTTTTGAGTTAAAGGAAATGGGCATCAAGGCTACTTTAGATGACTATGGTTATGTTTATGCAAAGATTGCCGGTAATGTAGATACCGCGCCTGCAATTGGGTTTATTGCACACGTTGATACATCTTTTGATGCTCCCGGATATCCCGTTAATCCTAGAATCATTAAAAACTATCAAGGTGAAAAGATTGTCTTAAATCAAGACTTATCGATGGAACCTAGTTCTTTTTTAAGTTTGAACCGTGTCATTGGCCAAGATATCATTGTTACAGACGGAAATACTTTATTAGGTGCTGACAATAAATGCGGTGTAGCAGAAATCATGGAATTGGCTGCTTACTTTATGGAAAATCCGGACGAGCCACATGGAGATGTCTATATTTGTTTCACACCTGATGAGGAAATTGGTCGTGGTACGGATTATTTTAACCATGATTGGTTTAAAGCTGATTTTGCTTATACAGCTGATGGTGGTGAAGTTGGTGGCATTGAATATGAAAACTTCAACGCCGCTTCTGCTTCAGTTAAATGTATTGGTAAAAGCATTCATCCGGGCTCGGCAAAAAATAAATTAGTAAATGCCCAACATCTTGGAATTGAGTTTCATAGAATGTTGCCGCGTTTCCTAGATCCAGCGAACACTGAAGGCTATGAAGGCTTTAATCATTTATCAAGTTTTAATGGAAGCGTTGAAGAAGCATCCTTGCATTACATTATTCGTAATCATTCAAAAGAATTGTTTAAAAAACAAAAAGAAACATTTGTTAGGATCAAAGATTACTTAAATGATTTATATGGCTATAATGCAATTGAAGTTGAAATCAAAGATAGCTACTATAACATGTATGAAGTTTTAAAAGATCACATGCATATTATTGACTTAGCTGAAAAGGCCATTAAATCCGTTGGTGTTGTTCCTTATACTGATCCAATTAGAGGTGGTACCGATGGAGCAAGACTGACGTTTGAGGGCTTATTGTGTCCTAACTTAGGTACTGGTGCGTATCAATTCCATGGTCGATTTGAGTTCGCTTCAATTCAGCAAATGGAAAAAGCGGTTGAAATTTTGATTGCCATCGTTAAAATCGCAGCCCAAAAGAAATAGTTCCAAATAAATAGTAAAAGGCTGACAAATGATCAGCCTTTTTTCTTTTTAATAATATAAACTTATTAATGGTGCAATATAGACACCAATATAGATTACAACTCTTGTGTAGCGGGAGAATGATGAAAATGGTCTTCTGATTATTTTTTCAGGAATCAAAATAATTAGCGTAAAACCGATTAACAGTAGTAGGGAAACGGTTGAAAAGATAATTTTAGTCGTTAAATTTGCTTGATAAGCAGGATTTGTATATGAAACATAATTCACATAACCATATAAGGTATATGCACCAAGTAAATAGAAGTACTTTATGATTGCCATTTCGATTTATAGAGCGTTTGATAATTATTGTAGGCCAATAATTGTTTAACGGCTACTTCCAAATTCTGTGCGGCAGCTTTTTCCCACCAGGCTTTCGCTTTTTGTTCATCTTTCTCAATAACAATTCCTTCATAATACATCATCCCTAAATTATACTGAGCTCTGGCTGAACCACGTTCAGCCCCTTCTTTGAACCATTTAAAGGCTAAATCCATGTTTTGCTGGACACCATCGCCTTTTTGATACATAACTGCCAGGTTGTATTGTGCTTCAGGATGGTTTAAGGCTGCTGCCTTATCCAAGTAGTTAAAAGCAGTCTGAAAATCCTTGTAGTGTTGAATATAGATGCTGCCAAGTTGATAGAACGCTTCAACTTCCATTTGCTTGGTTGCTGCAAAATACCAGCGAACCGCCTCTTCAATCTGCTTTTTTACGCCTAAGCCAAAGTGATAGCATAAACCTACATGATATTCAGCCTTAGCATTTTCTTGATGGGCGGCTTTCAAAAACCAATCGAAGGCTGCTTCCAATCGCTTTTCTGATTGAGCAATTTTGCCTAATGTAAATTGAGCCAAAGCGTAATTCTGATTAGCTGCAGCGAGTAAATATGTTTTGGCTTTTTTAATATTGCCGGTTTCGATGGCATTGATGCCTAAGGCATATTGTGCGAAAGGGTGATCCTGTTTAGCAGCTTTTAAGTAATAGGCTTCTGCTTTCTTCTGGTTGTCTTTTTCATCTTCATTTTTGTAAATGGTTTCATAGATCATCCCCATCATGTATTGTGCGTCGGCATAATGAAGGTCTGCTGATCTTGTGAAATACTCAATTGCCTTTAATAGAAAACGTTTTATAAAAAAACCGT
Source organism: Acholeplasmataceae bacterium (assembly GCA_041677585.1). GTDB lineage: Bacteria > Bacillota_I > Bacilli_A > Acholeplasmatales > Acholeplasmataceae > JBAYPP01. The sequence goes on along the minus strand of JBAYPP010000024.1, from coordinate 9,510 downwards.
AGTAGTAATAGGTGCCCATTAAATAGATACTGACTGCATCTTCATCTTTGGCTTCTTCTTGAAGTGTTGAAAATGCTTCTTCAAAATACACATTGGCAACCTGTTCATCCTTTAAGACACCGGCACCGGTGTAATGGGCAAGTCCAATTGCATAGGTGCATTTTGAACTTTTTTGCTTATAGCCTTCATGGTATAAAGAAAATGCTTTTTCTAAATCAATTGAAACACCATCGCCAATTGCATAAAAGCGCCCTAAAAAATAATACGCATCTGGATAGCCACGAATAGCAGCATCTTCAAAGTGTTGCATCGCAACAACAGTATTCTTTTTTTGTGTATCAAGTGCATAATAGCTTAAGCCTAAATTATAGTAATCTTTAGCCTGCATTGTCTCTTTCCTCCAGTAAATCCTTAATTTTTTCATAAAAGATTTGATAGCCAGAAGGTGTTAAGTGCAATCCATCTTTTGTATATGTTAATTTCAGGTTATTCTCTTCGTCTTTAAATAAATGATCAATTGGATAATAATAGGATACCAGATGTGCTTCCAATTGTCGATTTAAAAGGGTTAATCGTTTGTTATCCCGATATTTTAAATATGCTTTATTACTTACTGCTTCATTGATGGGAAACAGACTTAAAACATAAATTCTCGTGTTTGGTAAATCTGTTTGAAGCGTTTCAACAATTCTTTTAATGTTTGATACAATTTCATCCGTTGATAAATCAGTTAAGACCAAATCATTAGAACCAACATGAATAATAATTGTTGTCGGTCTTAATCTAATCACCAAATCAAGTCGATTAAGTACGCCCAATGTTGTATCACCTGGTATTCCTTGGTTGTATACAGATGGGATTAACTCCTGAGGAAAATAACCGATTAAAGAATCACCAATCAAAAGATAGGAAACAAGTCTTTCTGTTTTTGAGAACTGGATTATCTTTTGTTCATAATCCGCTTTTATTATTGTCTTTAGAATTGTGAATTGCTTGCTCATGATGACCTCAACTCAAACAAAATATCTCTTAATTCAGCAGCTTCCTCAAAGTTAAGCTTTTTAGCTGCTTCTTGCATCTGCTTTTCAATCTTCTTAATTAATTTCTCGCGATCCTTCTTCGTAATCTTTTGATAATCTTTCTCTTCTTCTAAAATTTCTTCTTTGAAGCTGATCTGTTGGTGAATCTCTTTCTGAATGGTTGCGGGATCAACGTTATGCTTCTGATTATACGCTTCTTGAAGCGATCTTCTTCTGTTTGTCTCATTAATGGCATATTCCATTGAATCACTGATTCGATCAGCATACATGATCACTTTTCCGTTTTCGTTTCTAGCTGCACGACCAATTGTTTGAACTAAACTTCGCTCACTTCGAAGGAATCCTTGCTTATCGGCATCCAAGATCGCAACCAAACTAACCTCAGGCAAATCTAAGCCTTCTCTAAGAAGGTTAATCCCGACTAGACAATCATATTTTCCGATTCTTAAGTCTCTTAAGATCTTGATTCTTTCAAGTGCTTTAATTTCACTGTGTAGATAGGCAACCTTTAAACCCAATTGCTTAAAATAACCAGTTAAGTCCTCACTCATTCTAATGGTGAGGGTTGTTACTAAAACACGTTCATTTTTCTCAATGCGTTTTTTAATTTCAAAATATAGATCATCAATCTGACCTTCGGTTTTTCTTACTTCAACAACTGGATCCAATAAAAAAGTAGGACGAATGATTTGCTCAACAACCGGTAAACTTTTCTCTAATTCATAGTTGCCTGGTGTCGCTGATAAATAGATTACTTGTTTTAGTTTGTTTTCAAACTCATCAAATTGTAGTGGTCTATTATCTAGTGCACTTGGTAATCTAAAACCATATTGAACTAATTTTTCTTTTCTTGATCTATCACCAAAATACATCCCTCTTACTTGGGGAATAGTAACATGCGATTCATCAACAATCATTAAGAAATCATCACCAAAAAAATCGATTAATGTTTCTGGTGTTTCTCCTTCTGCCCTTAGAGCAAGATGTCTTGAATAGTTTTCAATTCCGCTACATATACCAATTTCTTCTAACATTTCCAAATCGTAACGAGTTCTTTGTTCAATTCGTTGGGCTTCTAGAAGTAGATTGTTTTCTTTGAAATAAGTTACTTGTTGTTCCAGTTCTGATCTTATTCTTCTTAATGTTTCAGCCATTTTTTCTGGGTTTGTCATAAAGTGTGTAGCTGGAAAAATCGTTATAAACTCTAGTGATTCCAGTGCTTGTCCAGTTAGGACATCAAAGCGTTTAATACTTTCAACTTCATCACCAAAAAAACTGACTCTGATTCCTTGAGAACGTTCATAAGCGGGAATTACTTCAACTGAGTCTCCTCTGACTCTAAATGTTCCTCTAGCAAAATCAATGTCATTTCTAGAATATGTTAACCGAACTAAATCATCAATTAGTTTATCTCTTCCATGATTGTTTCCGGTTCTTAAGAAAATCATCGCATTAAAATAATCTTCTTTGGCACCAATCCCGTAAATGCAAGATACTGAAGATACTACAATAACATCATCTCTTTCTAGTAATGATGCTGTAGTGCTATGTCTCATTTCATCAATTTCATCATTGATTGATGAATCTTTTTCAATATAAGTATCCGTAGAAACAACATAAGCTTCTGGTTGATAATAGTCATAGTATGAAATAAAGTATTCAACACGATTTTCAGGGAATAACGACTTGAGTTCGCCGTATAGCTGACCAGCTAGCGTTTTATTGTGTGCCAGCACTAAGGTTTTTTTACCTAATGACTGTATCATATGTGCCATGGTAAAAGTCTTACCGGTACCTGTAGCACCCAGTAATATCTGCTCCTTTAAGCCATTATTAAAGTTTTCCTTGAGTTTTTCAATTGCCTCTGGTTGATCACCACTAGGTTTAAACGAAGCTACTAATTTGAACATTTTATGCTCCTTTTTTGTAATAACATTTTAACTACTATCAACCAAGAATTCGTCACAAATCAAAATTCATTCGTCACAACTTTTTTGGTGATTTTGTTGATTTTGGGGTTTGTGACAAATTAAAGTCACAAATTCACTTAATAAACCTACCTAAAACTAGAGAAAATCAAATGAAATTCGTCACAAACAATCAGTATGATTTGACTGTTTTTGAGTCTAAATGAGAACTAAAACCAATCACTTTTACTTACTCAATTTTAACACTTATTACACTTAATAACAAGTTAAAGGTTTGAGGTATGCAGCTTAAAAAAACAGGAAATCAAATATCCCGTTTTCTTAGTTACTTGATAAACTCTAAACAGTTATTTTTTACCATTCTTGGTTGATGCGCTTTGTGCTCTACTTGCAAAGCTGCCCTTCGGTGTTTGACCTTGATTACTTTTAGCTGTTGAGGATTGAATTCTGCTGGCATCTTTTGGAGTCATTTTCTTTGACATGATAACTTCTCCTTTTTTCTTCACTAATCATTTTTCTTAGACATATGCATGAACAGTGCGAGCAAAATGCGAGGAAAGTGCGAGAATGATATACCCTTATTTTTTTATAGCACAATGCCTAATGGTTCATTCTCTTTTGAAGTCTATATCACTAGCATAAGTGCAAGCAAGGTACAAGAATAGCGCAAGCAAAGTGCAAGCAAAATCATTTTGTAACAGTTGTTTTTATTCTTTGATTATCCATGTTCCCGCTTTATTAGATGTCTTGCCTATTAGAATGTTTGCTTCAGTTAGTTCTTTGATACCTCTTTTGACGGTCGACAGAGAAACTCCTAATTTTTCTGCAAGCTGTGGTTGTGATATGGAGGGATCTTTTTTAATTTCTTTGAGAACCACTTCAGCATTCTCGCTTAATTTTATCGGTTCATTTATCGGTTCATTTATCGGTTCATTTATCGGTTCATTCTCATAATTAGCATTAAATATAACGACTTTGAAGAACCCATCCTCACTATAAAATTCGACGTGATTATGATGATCTTTAAATAAGGCATTTGTTCTTTCGGTAATTTTCTTAAGACCACTGCCTCTACGATCCATGAATTTCATTCTGGCAAAAATGTCAGCAATGACGGGATTTCTTCTTTCCGATGCAACTACCTTGTTAATTGTCTTTTCAATTTTCTTGCCCGAAAATATTTCACCAGGTGATGTGATTTCAAGTCGGTCTTTATAAATGTTAACTGTGATTTCTGAGCCTGTTCTGGTGTATTCTCTATGGATAATGGCATTAACGATTGCCTCTCTGACTGCAAGCTCATCATATTCAGGCATTTCAATGGTCTGAAGTGTACCTTTTCTCCATTTCTTTTTCGTATTTGCTTTAACAAAATCAAGTGCTGAGAAAAGTAATTTTACAACACTTCCTGAATATTCTTTATCATCAATGGCTTCATCATTAAACGGCGCTTTATCAAATCCGTTCCAATGTGTACAGAAGATACGATTGTGTCTATAAATTGCTTGATCTGCAAGTAAAATACCAGCATTCGATAGAAATCCATTTTCATCAACTAAACCAAATGAAATATAATCCTCTTCGGTTAATCTGGTGCTGGTTGTATTAAAGAAGGTTGCTTCAAAGAAACTAAATGAATAATCTGATTTTTTGTGTGCTGTTCTGATTGTATCGTATGTTTGATTTGTTCCTTTTAATATCAACTCATTTAAAATGTGATTAGGCGCAACAATCGATTGATTGCCACTTCTAATGTAAGATTCCCTTACACCATCAGATTCATAAAAATAAGGCGTTGATATACCTGGGTAAACTTTAACTGTAATCACAGTTTTTCCCTCTTCAACAAATGATGACAAAACATAGATCGGTGTTGGTTTGATTTTGGCATTTATTTTTTCCGATATTTGATCACTCGCATATTGGGGATTATCTACACCAACGATTTTTTGATTGTCATCCACGCCAAAAAATATCGTTCCACCAATAGTATTTGCAAAGGATGAAATTGTCTTTAACCAACTTTTCGGTCTTTTCGTTTCCAATTGTTCCTTAAATTCATAATCCGAACTTTCAGCAATCAATTCATATAGCATAAACTTAATCTCCCTACATCAAATGTCATATAATTTATTTTGCCATCTAATCCCTTAAAAAACCATGAAGTGAGTTATTTCTATACGAAATCATTCATATCATATTAGTTTTTATTAGGACATTAATTCCCCCTTTACAGACACTTATGTCCTAATAAAACATCGATAGCCATTAACTCTTTTCTATACAATACCAATTTCCTGGGTAGTTTGTTGGTTAGTACTACCCTAATGATGCTTTTTTATTAATGTAATCAATAAGCTTTCGCGTCTGTTCTAATTTTTTTCTTGTAATATATCGGTTTTTAGAAATAAGTTCTAATACTCTTGAGAATAAAAGTTGAGAATATTTTTCGAACTGCAAAATATAGGAAAAAATACTAGTTTTTGAACTTTATTCTTACAATCAACAACAATAAAACACTCCCACCTGATCAAAGCGGGAATGTTCGTGACTTAAATAGCATTATACTGCATTAACATAATCTTTTGGCAAGTTATCGATGCAATACAAAACTCAATTTATTTAGTATATTCAATTGTTATGGTCTATTTGTCTTATCTATTTCTTTCTTCTAAAACACTTTCAATTGGTTCATAAGAGAAACCAATCGCATCAGTAACTTTAAGTGAAAAACATAATCCTCTAGCTTCACTTGTGACTCCATATCGATCACACAAGACTTTCATTATTATATCTCTTTGCTCTTCTTTAACAACAATCAACAATAGATCTTTTTCTGGATGCAATGTAATTCCAAAAAACTTTTGCTTCTCAGTTGAAAGCGATGAACGACCATGAATGATTGTTCCACCTCTTGCACCAACTTTACGAGCCTCTTTCATTGCATCATATGAAAATCCATGATTACAAATATAAACTATAAGAGATTTATTTACATTTTTCATTCTTTTATTTCTCCTTCATTTATTTCTTTTCTTAGCAATTCCAGTGTTTGAGCACTAATGCCATTTAGTGACATTGCAACTGCAACACCCGTTCCTTTTTCAGTAAACCGAAATTTATCTTCTAATGCTGCAAAAATCGGTTCAATATTTTTATCTTCTACTAAAGCAAAAACTACATCCTTATCAGTTTCAACTAGGTTCAATGCGTCTAGTATCTCGCCAGTTGCGGTTCCTTTTCCCATGAAACTGTAAGCTCCTAGCAAATGCATGTTAGCAATATGCTTGAGGATGATCTCTGATTTTTTTCTACTCGTAATGAGTAATAATAGCTTCATTTAATTCTCCTCGCTCTCTAAACTAATTACTTCGTTTTTAATTTTAGCACTTAAACTTAATGCTTCTTGCTTTCGACTAACCAACAATCCGATTACTTGTAGAACAAGTATTGGTGTCATCGCGACAAACGCAACTAAGCCAAAAGCATCTGTTAATAAATTGGCACCCGTTCCACTACCAGCTCCTAAAATAAAGGGCATTAAGAATGTTGTCGTAAGTACACCCGAAACCGCTCCGCCAGAATCTAGTGCAATTGAGTAAAACATTCTTGGTGTAACTATCAGTAGCAGCAATATTATTGTGTATGTAGGTGCTAAAATCCACCAAATACTAATTCCCGTTAAAACTCTGATTGCTGACAATCCAACAGAGATACCAACCCCAATCGCTAGGCTTGTCAACATCATTCGCTTGGAGATTGCTCCGGCTGTTACTTCTTCAACTTGTTGATTCAAAGCCATTACGCTTGGTTCAGCTGCAACTACTACAGCACCAAATGCTATACCAATTGGAATAATAATCCAGTTTGCATTACCACTAGCTAGCGTATTACCCAATTCATTAGCAAGTTGAACTAAGCCCGCGTTGGCTCCGGTTAAAAATAAAACTAAACCAATATAGACGTATAAAAATGCAACTAAGACTTTAATAACTTTCTGTTTGTCAAACTTGAATGCGACTAACTGAAAAATCAAGAAAAAAGCGATGAACGGTGAAATGGCAATTGCCATATCTTTTAAATTGCTCCCTAAATAACTTATGAACAAAGCTGCTGTACCTAATGTCTCAACTGTTGCTGAGGGTTCGGAAGCGTTTGTGAACAGTCCTAAAATCAAGACCATGAAGATTGGCCCTAAGCTAATAATCCCAATCAATCCAAATGAATCAAATTCTGCATCTTTGTTACCGATTGATCTAGTGATACCATAACCTAATGCCATAATAAAGGGAACAACTAGTGGTCCTGTCGCAACTGCGCCTGAATCAAATCCAACCGCGACAAACTCGGGATTAACAATTGTTACAACAGCCCCTAAAGCAAAGACTGCTCCATAACCAACCCATACTGCAATTCTAATCGGAATTTGAAAAACGATTCTTAAAATTGCAAGCATGACAAACAATCCCAACCCCAAAGATACTACTAGTATCAACAACCAGGATTGAACGCTTTGAAATTGTTCTGTTAAAACATAAAGTGCTGGTTCGGCAAACATAACTAAAAAACCTAGTACAAAGGTGACTACGATAATTAGGATAATTTTCTTGCTTCGAATTAAGAAGCTGCCAATCCTTGATGCTATTTCGATCATTGAGTTTTCTGCTCCCATTGAGAATAAGGAAAGCCCCATTATTAGTAGGACAACACCAATCGAGAAATTAATAATTAACTCTGTGTCCAGTCCCACAATAAAGCTTAGCAATAAACCAATTAAGGCAATCGGCAAAACCGAAAAAGCTGATTCTTTTATTTTACCAAGTAATATTTTGTGCATAACACCATCCTCTTCTATAATTAATTACTTATATTAAATTGCTTACCATTAAATTATAACATAATTTAGAAAAATTACCTCGCTATTTATTGACATTGCTTCCACATAAAAAAAATCCCCTTTCTATACGCACTTCTAAAACCAATTGTTTAGTGCAGCTAGTTTAAGGGGATCATATCAAATTTGTTGCTTTTAATCTTTATTTTTCTGATTTTTGCTTAAAATGATTTCTTTACTCTTCATCATTCTAATTGTGTTACTGCGCTCTAAGTCACTTAGTTTCATCCGAATAAAATGAATATCCTCTTCGATTTCTTTGATGACAATGTTTTCGATCGCGTTAACTCTTCTTTTTAGTTTTTCAATTTCAGAAATCATTAGTTCAATTTTCGTTTCAACTTCAGCTAACAATAATAGCTGTTCCAATAATGATCTGCTATGCAGCAATAGTTGATCATAAGCAGCGGGTGTTCTTAGAAAGTCATATTCATCGTCAACTTTATATTCTAAGACTTTTAATTTTGGTAAATTAAGGCCTAACATTTTATACCCTGAAATGGATAGTTTAACATCGCTTTTTTGTTTTGCTAGTTGTTCGTTAATATCTTTTTGTAACATCTTGACTGATGTTTGCTGATAGTAATGAATTACATCAAGCAATTGACTTTCAACTTCAATTCTTAATGCGCGATAATCCTTAATGATTTGAATAAATTGCTGGATGAATTCATCTTGTTTATCTTTTAGGAGTTTATGCCCTCTTCTTGTCGTCTGTAATCTTTTTCTAAGCTGCATTAACTCCATGCGTGTTGGATTAACGACGCTATTCATCTTGTGCATCCTCGAGATAATATTTGTTTACAAATTTCGGACTAATCCGTTTGAGTTCACTCTTTGGCAACATACTAAGTAGTTCCCAGCCGAGATTAAGTGTTTCTTCGATACTGCGGTTAGTCTCAAACCCTTGAGCGATGTATTTTCCTTCAAAGGCATCAGCAAATTTTGAATATAGTAAATCCATTTCCGATAAGGCAGAATCACCTAAAATCAACGCTAATTCTTTCGCATCTTTTCCTCTTGCATAAGCGGAAAACAACTGGTTTGTCGTATCGGCATGATCGCCTCTGGTTTTATTTTCACCAATACCCTTATCTTTTAGACGCGATAAGGAAGGTAAAACGTCAATTGCTGGTTGAATACCCTTCATCGTCAATATTCTTGATAAGATGATTTGTCCTTCCGTAATGTAACCTGTCAGGTCAGGAATCGGATGTGTTTTATCTTCCTCCGGCATCGTTAAGATTGGAATTTGCGTAATTGAGCCGTCGTTATCCTTAATTCTTCCGGCACGCTCATAAATAGATGCTAGGTCGGTATACATGTAACCTGGATAGCCACGACGTCCTGGAACTTCTTTTCTGGCCGCACTAATCTCACGAAGTGCTTCGGCATAGTTTGTAATATCGGTTAGGATAACTAAAACGTGCATGCCTAAATCATAGGCCAGATATTCAGCTGCAGTAATCGCCATTCTTGGAGTTGCGATTCGTTCGATTGCTGAGTCGTTTGCTAAGTTAATAAACATTACCGTTCGATCGATTGCATCTGACGCTTCAAAGACTTCATTAAAGAAGTTAGCTTCTTCAAATGTAATCCCGATCGCTGCGAAAACAACTGCGAATTTATCCTTTTGACCTAAGACGGT
>JBAYPP010000023.1:0-11994 GCA_041677585.1 Acholeplasmataceae bacterium | reverse complement strand
TGCTCAAATAAACATTAATAACTTAGAATGGATTCAAGCTGTCTTAACGACTGTTGAAGCATTAAAATCACCAGTTATTTTAGGCGTATCAGAAGGTGCAGCTAAATACATGGGCGGTTATGAAAACGTAATGGGAATGGTGCATGCACTTGATCGCTTCTATAATATTTCTGTTCCAATTGCGGTTCACTTAGATCATGGAACATATGAAGGAGCTAAAAAGGCATTAACCGCTGGATTTACTTCAATTATGTTTGACGGATCACATTATCCATTTGCTGAAAACTTAGAAAAAACAAAAGAGATCGTTAAATTATGTCATGCAAAAGGTGTATCAGTTGAAGCTGAAGTAGGTTCAATTGGTGGTGAAGAAGATGGAGTAATTGGTACTGGTGAAATTGCTGATCCAGAGGAATGCCGTCAAATAGCTGAAACAGGCGTTGATATGTTTGCTGCTGGAATTGGTAATATTCATGGAAAATATCCAGCTAACTGGAAAGGTTTAGATTTTGAAGTTTTAGCTGAAGTTCAACGTGTAACAAATCAAATTCCATTAGTATTGCACGGTGGTTCAGGTATTCCTGATGAAATGGTAAGAAAAGCAATCACATTAGGTGTTGCTAAAATTAATGTTAACACGGAGTGTCAAGTCGCTTTTGCTGAAGCTATACGTGAATATATTGAAGCAGGAAAAGATTTAACTGGTAAAGGATTTGATCCAAGAAAACTACTTGCTCCAGGCGTAGAAGCAATTAAGCGCGTAGTAACAGAAAAAATCAAGTTGTTTGGTTCAGATAACAAAGCATAAGGGGGCTCATATGATTGATGAAACATTATATCATCAATTTGCTAACTGGAAGTTAGAGTACTCAGAGTTGTTGCGGTTTTTAAGCGACAGTGAGTCAATTTTAATTGATCGATTTAAACAGATTATTGGCGTCGTTGATTATATGTATGATAAGTTGATCGATGATGCTAACTATAATGAAGTTGATCATGAAATATTTCAAGCAGGGTTTTTTTACTTGCATGATCAAGTCGAAGCGATTGACGAGTTACTCAAAAAAACATTTAAAGATGATTATCAAAAAATGAACGCTTATGCCAAAGAAATTAATTTGTTATTAAATACAATTGATTTTCAAAATGAATTATTAGGATTTGAAGGGTTTGATCAGGATGATATGGATCAATTAATTGATTTTGAAGAAAAAGTTTTAGCGAAAATAAAAAATCTTGAACAAGTTCCAATTGAAATGTATCAAGATTTAGATCTTATAACTATTAAAATTTTTGAGGGATTGAATGTTGATTTTCGTTCGATACCAGATATCTTTTTTAATATTGCCGAAGAATTAGGAATTATCTAAAAAGGATGATAAAGTTGCATGAAGATAACCAACCGTTTTAAAGTGCACAGTTTGTCCCGAGTTAATAACACTAAACTAAAAAAGTATAAAGCCACACTCCTATTTAATAATCGTAGGAGTGTGGCTTTGTTTTAAGGTAGTGTAATCGTTATTCAACTCTTAAACAATCAATAGGTTGCTTTCTACTTGCAATAATTGCTGGAATTATGCTAAACAAACTACTTAGAAAGACCGCTAAGATAACAATTAAAAGAGCATCTGTTAATCTAAAGACACTTAAATTACGAATCGAAGTTAGTTTGAAGAAGAAGAAGTTGACAAAAGGTAGTAAGGCATAGGTTAAAACAATCCCAATTAGACTAGCAAACAAACTTAAATTGATTGCTTCAGCATAAAATAAAATTCCAATCTGCTTTCTACTGGAACCAAGTGCCCTTAAAATTCCAATTTCACGGACTCTTTCAATAACACTATGATAAGTTATTAAGCCTAATAAAACATTTGTTATTACTAAAGATAAAACAGCGAACATTAATAATAAGCTAGAAACCGAATCTATTCCAACACGAAGAGTCGCTAAACCAACGCCAGCCAGATCAAATGGTTCAATTGTATCTAATAAACCAACGTGATCCAGTTTGTTATAATCCCTTAGATAAGCCAAAGCCAAATCCTTTGATTCCAATGAAATTGGATAAAATAAATAACTATTAGGATAAGTTGCATAACCTAATCTTCTTAAGCTAGCATCAAGATTAGAAATGGATTGACCAGTAATAACATTAATGGTGCTGTTTTTTTGAGCAATTACAATTTCAGAGTCAACTGAAGTGTTAATGATTTGCTCTGTCAATTGGTTAGAATAATAAACGCCAGGGTAGATTGCGTCTAACGACTGCGAGTCTTTCATTCTTAAAATAGATAAAACAGGTAAGGAAATACCAGATGTATCGTGAAAGGCAGCATTCAAATCAGCAGTTATTTCAAATCTATTATCATTAGCTTTATCGAAAATGGTATTATTAGGAACCCAACGAACATCGAGGTTTAACAACGTTTCAAAACTAATTGTATCATTACCACTAAAACCTAGATATTGAACTAAATCTTTAGGCAGGCGATTATATCGATCAATTACAATAATCAAGCCCAATTCGTCACCAGTTGACATTCTTTCAGCTACCGGTTCATAAAATTCATATAATGAAGACAAACGATAACTAAACGGTTCAATTACATCAAAGTGTTTATAAGTATCGTTATGATTGACAATGAAGTTTGTCTTTAATCCATAACCGTAGTGAATATGATCCAATAAACCATTGGGCATATTTTGGACATATTGATAATAATCAAAATTTAATGTATTTTGACGAATCGATAATGATTCCAGATTATACGGAATAGCATAATCAATGTTTGGTAGTGGGTTTACGCTTAGATCTCTTGAGGGATCAAGCGTTGGAATTATAAATGTTGTGGATTCAACTCTTAAGGGGAAAACAGTTAGTGTTTCTCTTTTCTGTTTTTCAATATAATAGTTAAAACCCCTTGATAAAGCGATAACTAACGAAATTCCAATGACAGATATACTAGCGGCAATCGCTAAAATAATTGTTCTAAACTTTTTTGATAAAAGGTTCTTAAAACTCAGTTTTAAAAAGGGATTTATTTTTTCTTTTGTAGGGACAATCTTAGTATTATAAGCTTCTTTTTTACTTTCTATTAAACCAGCATGGACAATCTTGCTGTCTTTCATTTCAATAATCTGATCAGCATATTTTATAGCTAAAGCTTTGTTGTGTGTTACCATCACTACCAATTTTTCTTTTGAAAGTGATTTAAGAATGTTCATAATTTCAACGCTAGATTCATCATCTAATGAACCGGTAGGCTCATCAGCTAAAATAACACCTGGATTATGAATGATTGCTCTAGCGATAGCAACTCTTTGTTGCTGTCCACCAGATAACTGGTGGGGCATTTTATCCTTTTCGTTTTTTAAATTTACTTTAGCTAATAACGCATCAACTTTTGTATCTATTTCTTTTTTATCTTTATTTTGGATAAACAAACTTAAGCCAATATTTTCTTTTACAGTCAAATGCTGCATTAAAAAGAAATATTGATAGATATAACTAATTTTTTGACTGCGATAATAGTTCCAATCTTTATCTGAAAATGCTGAAGTTGAAACGTCATTTACATAAAGAGATCCACTAGTGGGAACATCTAATCCGCCTAATAGATTTAGCAATGTTGTTTTACCACAACCAGAAGGGCCAATAATAGCAACCAGACCTTTGTTAGGTAAGGTTAAAGAAACATCAATTAAACCGTTTGATGATTTATTTTGTGAGTAATATATTTTAGAAACATTTTCTAATCTTATCATTAATTAACGATCTCCTGTTTTAAATGCTCTTGCAGTTATTGTAGCATTCATCTGTAAAAATAACAACAAAACATTCGAGTTCGACTATTTTATTGCATAAACTAGGAATTACTGGTTTTAATTGCTAAATGGCGTTATTCTTTAGTGCATAGCGCGATTCATTTTCATGTAGAATGCCAAAAAAACAATAAACTGGCAATTTGCATTGAAAAAAAGCTTTGAAAACTCTTTTAGGGAAGGCAATATATTAGTGGTAGTTGTATTACTAGATATATAGGAAGACATCTAACAGAATAATATGATACAAAAACGATAAAAAAGGTTTAGAAAATGATATTTTTGGAATTGAGTTTGATTATATTATTGGAATTCTCTGTATATTAACGATTAGATACACCAAAAACCATCAATATATGAGATTATAAAGTATTTTATTAAACTTCCTTTTTAAAAATGGTATAATTGAAACACGAAAAGGAGATGAAGTAAAATGAAAAAAATATTTAGTTTATTTGTAATCCTATTTATGGCTATTATGCTAGTAGCATGTAATAGGCCATCAGAAGAAGATCCTTTTAAAATCGACGAGAGTACTGCTGTAGAATTATCAGCTAGTGAAATTATAGATTTATTTAGCGAAATCGATCAAAATCAAATCTATAATGATATCTTCAAGATTGTTGTAGAAGGAAGCTTTTTCCAAGAAGAGTTACAACGATATAACTTTGGAGAAGAAGATGAATATAGCCACAGTACTTTAGAAGGTGAGCTTGAGGTAGAATTGTTTTTTGATATGACAGAAATGGTAGAGGATGCATTCGCTTCATTTAAAATCTCCGGACAATTTTTTGAAGACAGAAAATATGATGGAGCAAAAGACGATGAAGGAATCATCGTTTATGATCAAACTGAAACAACAACGGTTGAAGGAAGTCTTGAAGCATTTTTAATTGACACATACGCATATTTTAATATTGATGCTAAAGCTACATCAGATTACAGTTATGAAGATGAGCCATCCATTGATGAGCAAAAAGCCAAACAAAAATTGATGCAGGCATTAACTCAAGAAATGTATGAGGAAGTATTAAGAGACCAACTTTCTCTTATATCTGGCATGTTCGGCATAGGCATAGATATTGATGATTTTGAAGATGTTGATCTTGATACTATTATTGAAGCATTGCCTAGTATTAGAGCATATAAAGACGGCAATAAATATACACTTGTAATAGAGTTTACAAAACAAACTCTGTTAGATAGTTTTGAGGATTTTATTGTTGAAATGGCCGAAATATTTGGTGATGGTTATGTGCCGGAACAAAGTGAAATTGATGATATGATAGACCAAATCAATGAAGCGATTAAAGATTTTGAATTTAAATATTTAATTGTTATTGAAGAGGGAAGAATATTGAATATGGTGATTGATATTAAAGGTGATTTTGCCTATGAGCAAGAGATCGAATATAATTGGGGTTATTCCGAGTATAGACAATTAACAGTTAAGTTTGATTTTAAAATAGAAATATCATCTGTTGGAACTAGACCAAGTATTCCTACTGATCTAGATGAATATGAAGAGGTAGAAATACCAACATTTTTGAATTAAATACAAAGATTAATAAAACATAAGGCGGGTTAGTAATAATCCCGTCTTTTTTGTTATTGTGTATTATATAAACAACCAGTACTACTGGTGCACTAAAAGGATTTAACTATGCATTAGTTAAATCACCCCTTGTCCCCTTTAATGTGTGATTTTGGGGACAGATTGTTAATCTTTTTTAATTGATTACTCTTATTTTTAAACCGTTTTTAGGTTAAAAAGTTTATTGGGTTCATTTTCATATAGCACTTTATCAGGGTTTTATAGTGGTTTAACGTAATTATGAAAATTCACAAAAAATAAAAAAAATGTGAAAACGCATAAAAATGTTATTAAAAAAGATTTCACGTCTAATCTTTACAAAAGTATGCGTTGATTCAATCAATTATTCATCATCATCATACAGTAGATAAAAGACGTGTCATTTTAATACATCTTTTAGCCAAAAAAAGAAGATTGAATTATTCAACCTTCCAATAGATATTAACGATTTTTCATGTGTGGAAATAAAATTACATCACGAATATTAGGAGTATTAGTTAAAAGCATGATGAAGCGATCTATCCCAATTCCTAATCCGCCAGCCGGTGGCATTCCGTATTCCAATGCTTCAAGAAAATCAATGTCCATTTCGTTTGCTTCAACGTTACCCAATTCTTTTTCCTTTAATTGGTTTTCAAAGCGTTGTCTTTGATCGATTGGATCATTTAATTCACTAAATGCATTAGCATATTCACTTCTTAAAATAAATAATTCAAAGCGATCCGTAAATCTTGGATCATCAGCATTTTTCTTTGCTAGAGGACTAATTTCAATTGGATGACCATAAACAATAGTTGGTTGAATAATTTCTGGTTCCACATATTTTTCAAAGAAGGCTTCAATGATATGTCCAACTGAGAAATGTTTTTCAACCTCGATTTCATGTTTCTTAGCTAAAGATCTTGCTTCATCTAATGAAATCTGTTGCCAGAAATCAACGCCTGATATCTCTTTAATAGCATCAACCATATGCCATCTTTTCCATGGCTTTTGCATATGGATCAAATGATTATTAAAAGTAACATCATACGTACCTAAAATATCATAAGTAACAGTTGATAGACAGTCTTCAACCAAATCCATCATGCCCTTCATATCAGAATAAGCTAAATAAGCTTCAATTGTTGTAAACTCTGGATTGTGCTTGTTTGACATTCCTTCGTTTCGAAACAGTCTACCGATTTCATATACTCTTTCTAAACCACCGACTAATAACCTTTTTAACGGTAGTTCGGTTGCTATTCTTAAATAAAAATCCATATCAAGTGCATTGTGATGAGTAACAAAAGGTCTTGCTGCTGCACCACCCAAAATACTTTGCAAAACCGGTGTTTCAACTTCAATAAACCCTTTTGAATCAAAGAAGTGTTGAATTGAACGAATAATTTTTGGTCTCGTAGTTGCAATTCTTCTAGCATCCTCGTTAACGATTAAATCAACATAACGACGTCTTCTTGTTTCTTCTTTATCTTGAAGACCATGAAACTTATCAGGCAATGGCCTTAAGGCCTTTGATAAATGAGTAAAACTTAGTGCTTTTACGGTTAACTCATTTGTCTTGGTTCTAAATAAGACACCTTTGATTCCAACAATATCACCCAAGTCAGAGGCTAAAAAAACTTCATAGCTTTTTTCACCAACCGTGTCCTGTCTAACATAGACCTGGATTTTACCGTTGCGGTCACTTAAGTGAATAAAACCGGCCTTTCCTTGTCCCCTTTTTAAGACAATTCTACCAGCAATCGAAACAGAGACATTTTGTTCCTCTAAGGAATCATGGTCAAATTGGTCATACTTAGCAATTATTTCATCACTATGATGTGTTTGCTCAAAGGGACCGCCAAAGGGATCGATGCCCATTTCTTTTAGAGCCTCAGCTTTAGCTCGACGTATTTTCTGTTGTTCATTTAAATCTTCTGGGTACACGTTTAAACACTCCTTTAATTTTAAAGTAATTCATACATTGTTTCCTTGGGGTTTAGGCTTAACACTTTAAGCGTAATTGTTTTTTGACCCAAACGCAAAGCTAAAACGTCTAAAACCTTAACGGTTGTAGAGGGCTTAGCTGGTTTGTCGTTTATTTTTACACGATCTTTTTCAACTGCCTCTTTCGCTAAGGTTCTGCGTTTAATTATACGTGCTGTTTTTAGAAACAGATCAAGCCTCATCTTATTTGTTTTCTTTCTTTGAATCGGCCCAAGCCAATTTTCCGGTTGATACAATCTCATCAATATCAGCCTTAGTCAAGGTTTCAACTGATAAGAGATAATTAGCAATTTTATCTAGTAGATCCATATTTTCAGTAATAATCTCTTTAGCGGTATCATAACATTCAGTAATGATCTTTCGGACTTCCTTATCGATTTCGTGAGCAACTTGGTCGGAGAAGTTTTTCTCTTTTAAGTAATCACGACCTAAGAAGACGTTGCCATTTTGTGTTTCGTATTGGATTGGACCTAAATCACTCATTCCATACTCTGTGACCATCGCTCTTGCGATTCTTGTTGCCATCTGGAAATCCTGATAAGCACCAGTAGTAACGGAGTTAAACTTAATTTCTTCCGCTACACGTCCCCCCAGGTAAGAAGTGATCATTGCGATCAATGTGTGTCTTGTTTCCAAAAATCTTTCTTCCGAAGGAACCATTAGGTTATAACCACCTGCACGTCCTCTAGGAATGATCGTTACTTTTTGAACAACGTTTGCGTATTCCAATTTAATGCCGATGACAGCGTGACCAGATTCATGATAGGCAACTATTTGACGTTCGGAATCAGTAATTCTTCTTGTTTTTTTAGCTGGACCCATTCTAACACGATCCATCGCTTCATCTAAATCCGACTCTAAAATCATTGTGCGGTTATCCCTAGCTGCCAATAGAGCAGACTCGTTTAACAGGTTTTCAATATCGGCACCACTAAAGCCGGGAATACGATGGGCAAGTTTATCCAGTTTAATGCTTGGATCTAAATGTTTATTTCTAGCATGAACTTTCAAGATTGCTTCTCGGCCGCGAACATCAGGTAGATCAATTGTAATCTGTCTATCAAAACGACCAGGTCTTAATAAAGCGGGGTCTAACACGTCTGGACGGTTAGTTGCTGCAATCATAATAATTCCCATGTTTGTTGAGAAACCATCCATCTCAACTAGTAGTTGGTTAAGTGTTTGTTCACGTTCATCATGCCCTCCACCTAAACCGGCACCACGTTGACGACCAACGGCATCTATTTCATCCATGAAAATAATACACGGCATATTGTCCTTGGCGACTTTAAACAAATCACGAACTCTTGAAGCCCCAACGCCTACAAACATTTCAACAAAGTCAGAACCTGAAATTGAGAAGAAGGGGACATTGGCTTCACCAGCAACGGCACGAGCCAATAATGTTTTACCAGTACCAGGCGCACCAACCAAAAGAACACCTTTTGGAATTCTAGCACCCATATCTAAATATTTTCTCGGTGCCTTTAGGAAATCAATAATTTCTTCTAGCTCTTCCTTTTCCTCATCACAACCAGCAACATCCTTAAATGTTACGCCTTTTTCACGATTTAATTTCGCTCTATTTTTGGCAAAATCAAAAGCTTTACTATTTGCACTGTTTGCATTTCTAAAGATGAAGAATAAAACAGCCAGAATAAGTATAATTGGCAAGATATTTAATAGAACGCTCCAAAACGTAATGCCGGAGCGGGTTTCAATATTGGTTGTACCTCCAAAAACATTTACGATTAAAATAATTTCGGTTGCTTGATCATGACGGATAACACCTTTAAAACGGGTGATACCGACAAACTCAGGATCACTGTTTGGTCTTAGAGTACCAGTTACTTCAACTAAGTCTAAGTTGTCTCCACCAACAGAAATATAGGAAAATTCTTCAATATATCCTTGTTCTGCAGCGATTTTAATTTCATTGTAAGACATTTCTTCAACATTGCCCTTAAATACTTCTTGTAAAAACAAAAATAAACCGAGTGTTATAAAAAGCGCAAAGATGATAATTAAATAATCAGGCTTTTTGCGGATTGGTTTCGTTGGTTGTTTTCTTGGATCTTGATTCATAAAATCCTCCTTTAGTCTTTCGTATAAATTTCAGGTTTTAAAATGCCCACATATGGTAGATTACGGTAATACTCACGATAATCAAGTCCATAGCCAACGACGAATTCCTTAGGAATTGATATGCCGATATACTCGGGCTTAAAATCATGAATTCGTCCGCCGGGTTTGTCTAATAGTGTGGCGATTTTAACAGAAGAAGCACCACGATGCAGTAATAACTTCTTTATTGTGATAATAGTTGATGCGGTGTCAACGATATCTTCAACAATTAACACATGTCGTCCTGCAACAGATGTATCTAAGTCCATTTTAATGTTAACATCACCAGAACTCTTAATCCCGCCTTTATAGCTGCTAACAGCCATATAGCCGAGATCGACTTTTAGTTCGATATGTCTTGATAAATCAGCTAAAAAAGGAACACATCCCTTTAATAAACCGACTAGTATTGGACTTTTATCTTTATAATCTTCAGTCAGCTGTTTGCCCATTCTTTCGCAAACAGCTTTAATTTCTGCTTCAGAAACTAATATTTTTTGAATATCTTGATGCATTTTAAACCTCCGATACATGTAAATATAATGTATTTTTGTCTCCCAGGGTTTCATTTAAGTAAATGTGTGGAATCCATAAAACTTGATTGTTTTGATCAACTAGAACCCATAAACCATCTCTTAAACTCAAGGGAATTTTCAGATCAATTAGTAAATCTTTTAACTTTTTTGTACCAAATTTAAAGGTAACCCGATCTCCGTTTTCTCTTCTACGAAGTATAAGAGGAAACGCTAATTCATTATAACATAATTTTGAAAATTCCGAAGAATTAGCAGGTGATTTACTTAATAATGTGAAAATAGCCATATTATTAATCCGATTTGATCCTTCAGACAAAGTAAAGGGTGTCTGCTTAGGTTTTGTTTCTTTACCAATATAGAGCCTGTCATACGCTTTAATGAAATCTAAATTAGGCGTTATTTGAAACCTGTTATTAGGCTTTTTGGTTAAAATCATTTTCTTAATTTGCAGAATTGTTCGATAATTGAACGTTAACTGATGCATCTCAAACAAACATGCAAGCATATCTTCCTGCACCGCCTCCGCCTGTTGTTTAAAAGTCATTAATGACAATTCAGTTTTATTATCGATTAATTTTAGGGTGCAACCCCGAATAAAATTATGTGCTTTCGTAACCTGTGTATGATAATTAATGATTTGCTCATTTAAATTATCATTTTCCTGGTAAAAAAAAGGAATGACAGAGTGACGATAACGATTTCTTAAATAGGCATGTGATTCGTTTGAATAATCATCTAAAAAAGGAACCTCATTTTCTTTTGCATAAGTCATCAGCTGTTGTTTGCTTAAATAAAGACAAGGCTTTAAATAAATAAAACTGCCTTTTTTTCTAGTGACCTGCATACCAGCATAGCTTAATAAATGGCCGCCTCTTGTCTGGCTGATCAGCATTGTCTCAAACAAGTCGTTTAAATGATGGGCAGTAACGATAAAAGGCGTCTTTCTTTGTTTTGCGACACTTTCTAAATAATACGCTCTTAATCGATGAGCCTGGTGGTGAAAGTTTGATTGGGGAACACTTAATTCAAACGAATATAAAGGAATCTTTCTTATTTCACAAAAAGATTGAACCAATTCAGCCTCTTTTACTGTTTCTGGTCTTGTTAAATGATTAAAGTGAACAACAACAACGTTGAGCTTGTTTTGATACAAGAAATGTAATAAAGACATAGAATCCACTCCACCGCTGACAGAGACAATCAATGCTTTTTCAGTTGTTAAATGAGGCTCTAAATTTGCTAAAATAGAATCCAATTTATTCACCACCTTTCGTATTTAGTATATCACGAATAGAAGAAGAAAAAGAGTGCAAAACAAAAAGATGTGATATAATAAAAATCGATAAGGAGGAATGACAATGCTCATTCTAGCTAGTAAGTCAGCACGACGTATAAAATTGCTACAGGATGCTGGATTTACATTTAAAGTTGTCGAAAGTCAAGTAGACGAAGAATCTGTTGATATAACAAGACCAAAGGAACTTACACTTGAACTAGCAAAATTAAAAGCGATGTCGGTTGCTGTAATGTATCCAGAAGACACCGTTATCGGTGCTGATACGGTCGTTGTTTATGAAGACGAAATTTTAGGCAAGCCAAAAGATGAAGAAGATGCGTATCGGATGTTAAAAAAACTATCTGGTGAAACGCATGTTGTTTATACTGCAGTTGTGATTATCCAGAAAGATAAAATAAAAACACTCCTCGCTGAAGCGGAAGTTTCGATGAAACCAATTACTGATTTTGAAATCTATAATTACATTGAAACGGGCGAGCCAATGGATAAAGCCGGATCTTATGCAATTCAAGGCGAGGGTGGAAAATTAGTTGATAATTACAAAGGTGATTTTTTCACAATTGTGGGATTGCCGCTAAAAGATGTAGTTGAAGCATTAAAAGAATTCTCATTCTAATAAAAACGATAAACAAAAG
>JBAYPP010000022.1:0-12094 GCA_041677585.1 Acholeplasmataceae bacterium | reverse complement strand
TTGGCCAATCTGTTGGAACAATTCCATGTAGATACAACCGATCGGCAAATTGCAATTGAAATCGGTTTGCCTTTTTTGATGTCTTATGATGCAAAAAATTAGGTTTTCTTAGCGGGGTCAAGTGTTCAAGGGAAAGCAGCGTTCAACCAGTACTTAAAACCCAGAGGCCTTCGTTTTGGTGAGATTGAGTTGAATCAGCAGGAAATACCGGAGTATCTAAAGAATCATGACAACGTCATGATTGGTCTAAACTTAACCCATGGAAAGCATGCGGTTGTTTTTAAAAAGTATGAGGCAGGAAAATTTATTTTTTTGAATCCCCATCGAGAAAACGAAGAGGTAAACGATTATTTGATGATCGATGAATGAGACTTATCATCATTGCTGGATGCAAAACAAAAAGTAGGGTTTATTGTTAAAAATAAAAATAGCAATCCGCCCAGTAAAAAAATGCATATAGAAAGTCTTCTAACATTAAAGACTTATCAAAAAAAGATGCTAAGTTTTTTACTGGAAAGCCAAACAAAAAAACTATTGGCATTGAATCAAATCGACTACTTAGAGTGTTTGCATTAGATGTGTATGAGATGATGATTATTCAAAATGAGATACCATTTCAGCAACTAAAGCAATTTAGAACAGAAGTGCTGTCTTTAAGGAAACAACAGATGGCAATTAGACCAAGTGATACAATAGATGTTGATAATTTCAATCAAATGATTCAAATTTATGAAGAAGCGATGGAAGCTTATATTGACAAAGTGTTTCATGATAAGAAAAATGGAGGGACTAATATGTTTTTTACTACCTACCAATCACCAATTGGTGAATTAATAATTGAAAGCGATGGAACATCATTAACAGCACTTTATCTAGAAGATGAATGTGACATAGAGATATCCAAAGAAGTAAATAGCCCAGAGATTTTCAATCTAGTTAAAGCATGGCTAGATGCTTATTTTAGACAAGAAAATCCGAGTCTTGAAAATCTTCCCTTAAAACCAAAAGGCAATGATTTTAAGCAAACCGTTTGGAATCTACTATTAAAAATACCCCATGGTAAAACGATTACCTATAAAGATCTTGCAATGCAGGTTGCAACAAAAAGAGGGATAAAAACAATGTCTGCTCAAGCCATTGGTGGTGCTGTGGGCAACAATCCTATTTCGATTATTATTCCTTGTCACAGAGTGATTGGTCAAAACAACAACCTAACTGGGTATGCTGGGGGATTAGACAAGAAAATCGCTTTATTAAAGCTAGAAGGGCATGATGTTAATAAATTTAGATTACCAAAAGGAGTGGTTTTATGACAACTCTGCAAGTAATAGGGTTTATCACAATTAGCATTGTGTTCGTTGTATTTTTAATGTTTTCAAGCGTTTTACTGACATTGTTTTATGCTTTGTATCAAGAAGCAGATAGTTGGTTTCTACTTTGTTTTTCGCTTGTCATAATCCATACCATTTATGTATTGATGTTGCCAACAGTAAACGGTTTAAAAAGGACTCAGAAGCATGATTAATCTTACAAAAGCACAGGCTAAATTAGAACAAGGATTTTACGTAACAGATGATGGAATGTCGCATGTCATTTTATATGGAGATAAGGAGTTTAGCTTCAATAGACATATTGCAACCAGTTATTTACCTAGAGGAAATTACTCTATAGTAAAAGGGAAGTTGATTCTTAGCAGCAAGGGCAATGAAGAGTTCATTTTTGAAATTAAAGATGGTTATCTGGTCTTTATCAGTGGGAATTTACCAGATGGAATGATTCAATCCGGCACAATATTTAGATTGTCTAGCAATGACGATTAAGTCTTGATACAAGAAACTTGTGTTACTGAAGACAGGTTGTCAATCTATAAAGTTTAGACGTACTTTCATGTGGAGAAAAAACGTACATTTCTTAGGCAAATGTCCAGCTATGTATTCTCTTTTTGTATTGTATTAGAATGCCTACATTGACGATTATTAGGAGTTAAAACATGAACATAAAAGAATACCTAAAAGATCCTTGCGGCTCTTTATCGATACCATATTGGAAGAGCAAAATTATGCTAACTCCAAATAAGATTAAAATATATCATGAAAATGATTTTAGTTATAATTCGAATGATTTTATTAGGATTGACAAATACTTTCGTTTAATTCATACACTAAAAAACACACCAAACAAACAAGCTGATATTATTGATATTGACCTTCAAAATGATTTAGATGAAATAGTCCAAATGATTAATTTGTCTTATGTAAATGAAGATATTAGCGTATCAATCAAAGATGTCCATAAATGGCTCAACAATCCCACATTCAACAACTCATTATGGATCAAAATAATCTTGAATCAGAAAATGATTGCTTCCGGAATTGCAGAGTATGATCCCAATACCGAAGAAGGGATTATTGAGTGGATTCAAGTATTACCAGAATATCAAGGCAAGGGTTTTGGCCGAAAGATAGTAAAGGAATTACTTTATCGACTTTCAAAACTTGCCAAGTTTGTTACTGTATCCGGTAGGCTTGGCAATATCAGTAATCCACTTAAGTTGTACCAAGATTGCGGTTTTACAGGAAATGATATTTGGTACATTTGCCAAACCAAAGAAGATAAATAACTATTTTAATAAATCATCCATTTTTTTAGCGATCATTCTTGTTGATCTTTTTGGTGCTAAACGATAGAGAAAATTCATGAATTTTGAATCACTACCCACATAACTATATAACCTTCTTTTATACATCGCTTTAACGATTTGCTTAGCTGCTTCACCGGGTTCTAACATTTTGTGTTTAGCACTTGATGTGTCTGTGCTTTCTCCCATTTCAACATTGGAGTTTTTAGTAATGCTGGTATTGATTGCGCCCGGAAATACAACTGTAACACTCACATTAGTTTCTCTTAACTCGGAATAAAGTGCTTCGGATAATAATTTTACTGCAGCCTTTGAGGCACCATAGATTGACTGACCCGGAACAGGTAAAAAGCCACCCATACTTGAAACGTTTACCAAATATGCCTGATCTCTTTTCAGCAATTCTGGTAAAAATGTTTTATTCAAATAGACCGTCCCATAAAAATTTACATTCATCACCCTTTCAATGTGCTCATAATCCAAATCAAGCACTTTCACAAATGGTTGAATAATGCCAGCCAAATGAATCAAACCGTCTATCTGTTTAAAATCTTTAATGATTTTTTGATAGACCTCTTCAACTTTCTCTAAATTAGTAATATCTAATTGATATGTCTTAATTTGATCCTCTGATTTGCTAGAAAGTTTTTTTGTTTCTAACAACCGTTCATTACTGATATCAATAGCAGCTACTCTACTGCCCTGATTTAACAAGTGGAGTACAACTTCGCGACCGATTCCATTACCGCCCCCGGTAACAACAAAAACTTGTTTTTTTAACACAAAAAACACCGCCTTTCCGATCTATATTAAGTTTTTTAAGTTGTAAGATATGTTTGTCTTTGCCTCTTTATTTTACCACTATTCAATCTTTTTTACTAAAAATGGACTGAAAGTTTCTTAGATTCACTTTTTTCATTGATTACTTTAAATAAGTTAAATTTGTAAATAAAGGTCAACCTTTATTTTTTTTGCTAAAAATAAGTTATAATAAGGGTAACAAAGGAAGTGATAATCTTGGAGAAAACAGATTATAAAATAGCTTTAATGATCGATGCGGAAAATATTCCCATTAAATATGTTAAAGCGGTAATGAAGGAAATGGCGAAATACGGAAGAATTGTCATTGCCAGATTTTATGGTGATGTATATAAGGCATCGAAGGAATGGCATCAAACAGCATTGGATTTCGCAATTAAACCGATGCATCAATACCAAGTAGCAAATGCAAAAAACGCAGCTGATATGGCTTTAGCCCTAGATGCATTAGAAATGATGTATCAGGAAAAAGTCAATGCCTTTTTTTTAGTGAGTAGTGATAGTGACTTTACACCACTAGCAATGAAACTAAAAGAAGGTGGAATGCATGTTGTTGGAATTGGGAATGAAAAAAAGGTTACGAATGCATTTAAATCAGCATGTAATGAGTTTAAATATTTTGAGTACTTAGACGATGAAGATGAAGAAGATGATGAAATTGAAAACATTCAAGCAAAGAACGGTAATAAAGAGAAAATTCAAATTGAACAAGTAATCAAGGATTTAGTAATTGAAAACGGAGTTTCAAACAGAATACAGTTAAGTAGATTAGGTGATATCTTAGTCAATCGTTTCTCAGACTTTGACGCCCGTAAATATGGAGCTAAGAGTTTATCAAGTTTA
Source organism: Acholeplasmataceae bacterium (assembly GCA_041677585.1). GTDB lineage: Bacteria > Bacillota_I > Bacilli_A > Acholeplasmatales > Acholeplasmataceae > JBAYPP01. The sequence goes on along the minus strand of JBAYPP010000022.1, from coordinate 7,794 downwards.
GTTAGCACAATTAAGGGCTTAGAATTGACAACAGAAAAAACAACAACGTATGTTTCATTGAAACCAGAAGTTGACCTAGAAGAGATTAAAGAAAAAGTCTATGCTTTAATCAATAAAAACAAAACAAAACAAATGATTTTGACTAAACTGAAACAAGAATTAGAAAAGACATATCCGAAGTTTGAATATAAAACATACGGCTATACTAAGTTTTCCAAATTCATCAGTAGTTTTTCACAATTAACTGTTCATGATAATTTAGTTAAACTAACAGAACCGGATAAATAAAAGGATTGATAATCATGGCAGACAAGAAGAGTCTTAAGCAAAAACTATCACCAATCTCATTTCATGTCACGCAAGAAAATGGAACGGAACCACCCTTTGAGAATCCTTTTTGGGATCACTTTGAAGACGGAATTTATGTTGATATAGTCTCAGGTGAACCATTGTTTGCAAGTACAGACAAGTTTGAGTCAGATTGTGGTTGGCCAAGTTTTGCAAAGCCGATTGAAAAACTAAAATCAAAGGCTGATTTTTCGTTTGGTATGCATCGAATCGAAATTAGAAGTAATCAAGCAGACAGTCATTTAGGTCATGTGTTTACTGATGGACCAAAGGAACTGGGAGGATTACGCTATTGCATTAATTCTGCTGCACTACGTTTTATTCATAAAGACAGCTTAGAAAAGGAAGGTTATGGAGCTTACTTAGTCTATTTCAAGAAGAAACTATGAACAATAAATATCAGATAGATCCACAATTTAGAATCTTAAGACCACTTCGAATCAAAAAATATACAAGACCAATTAGACTTATCAGCAACGCTTGTTTACGCTTCATCTCAATGTTTACACGTCCTAGCTTTCAATTTAGCAATAAAAAAATTGTTATAAAAAAAGAAGGCTTTAAAAAGATTGTCCTCAGAGTTCATAAGTTAAGAAAAAACAAACACAAATCACCACTGTTATTTTACATGCCTGGTGGTGGTTTTCAACTGGAGCCAACGCCGATTCATTTGTCCATGTTAAGAAGGATAATTAAGGAAGCGAACATTATGATTGTAACAATTCGATATAGTCTTGTCCCTAAATATCCTTATCCAACAGCATTGAATGAATGCTATGACGCCTTATTATACTTAAAAAAGAATCACGAGAAATATAAATTTGATCTGAATCAGCTTTATGTTGGTGGTGATTCAGCTGGTGGAAACCTAGCTGCAGCTTTATCAATTCTTGCTCGAGATGAAAAAGAAGTTAAAATCAAAAAGCAAATGTTAATCTATCCTGTTATTGATGCAACGCAGAAGACAGAATCAATGAAATTATTCACTGATACGCCGATGTGGAACAGCATTAATAATCAGCAAATGTGGAATTTGTATTTAAACAATCGAAGATTGAGGGATTTACCTTACGCATCTCCTAATTTATGTGAGTTAAATGACTTACCTGAAGCATATATCGAAGTTGCTGAATTTGATTGTTTAAGAGACGAAGGAATCAACTACGCAAACCAACTTAAAAAAGCCAAGAATAATGTAAAATTGATTGAAACCAAAGGAACTGTTCATGGCTATGATGCACTGTATAAAAAACCGATTGTCAAAAACTTAATCAATGAAAGAGTAAATTTTATCAAAAATAAAGTCTAAGGGTTTGGTGTACAACACCATACCCTTTTTAGATTTTTTCTTATTTCAAATATTAATCAAAATGGTAGTGCAAATTGGTTGACTCCTATGTTATAATAATGATGTAGATGCTTTTATAATTGAAGGGAGAAATAAAAAAACATGAGCAAATTCAAGTGGTTTGACTACATGGAAAAACACGGCTTTGAACAAGTCGTTTATTTCCACGATAAAACAACCGGATTAAGAGGTATTACTGCAATTCACAATTCAATCTTAGGACCAGCATTGGGTGGAACAAGATTATGGAATTATGAATCAGAAGATGAGGCATTATTAGACGTATTACGCCTAGCTAGAGGAATGACTTTTAAAGCTGCTGCTGCAGGCCTAAATTTAGGTGGCGGTAAAACAGTTTTAATCGGAGATGCAACTAAAGTTAAATCGGAAGCTTATTTCCGTGCATTCGGTCAATATGTAGAAAGTTTAAATGGACGCTACATTACAGCTGAAGATGTTAACATTGGCACAAAAGATTTAGATTTTGTCTCAATGGAAACAAGCCATGTTGTTGGACTTGAAGGAAAATCAGGCAATCCATCACCAAAAACAGCTTTAGGAACATTCCACGGAATTCGTGCTGCTTTGCAGCATAAATTTGGTAATTCAGACATTAGCAAATATACCTTTGCAGTACAAGGTGCTGGACAGACAGGCTATTACTTAATTAAGTACTTATTAGAAGCCGGCGCTAAAAAAATCTATTTTACAGAAATTAACAACAATCACATCGAAAGAATGAAAAGAGAACATCCAGAAGTTGAATTTGTTGAACCAAACAAAATCTTCTCACTCGATGTCGATGTCTTCTCGCCATGTGCACTTGGTGCAATCTTAAATGATGAAACAATTCCACAAATTAAAGCTAAAGTTATTGCTGGATCAGCAAACAACGCTTTAAAGGATGAAGATATTCATGGTGATATGATTAAAGCAAGAAAGATTATTTATGCTCCCGACTTTGTGATCAATGCTGGTGGCCTAATTAACGTTTATCATGAGTTACAAGGCTATAACGAAGCAACAGCAATTCGCGATGTTGAACGTATCTATGATCGTTTAATTGAAATCTTCAAGATTGCTGATGAACAAAACATTAATACTCAATTAGCAGCAAAAGTGTTCGCAGAACAAAGAATCGAAAAAATCAAGAATGTTCACGCAATGTATTTAAACAGATAAAAAACAAATTAGAAAAGGAGTGAGTATGATGAAAGTAGGACGTTTAACATTTAATGATGAACACTGCAAGGGCTGTGAGCTTTGTGTTTCATTCTGTCCTGTAAAAATACTCTCGCTAGACAGCGAAAGAAGCAACCGCGCAGGCTACAACCTAATTTCAGTTAGTGATATGGATAAATGTATCGCTTGTGCACAATGTGCTATTGTCTGTCCAGACTCTGTTATCAAAGTAGAGGTGGTCGAACGATGAGCAAAGTTTTAATGAAAGGTAACGAAGCAATTGCTTTAGCAGCAATACTAGGTGGATTGGACGCTTTTTTTGGGTATCCAATTACCCCACAAAATGAAGTGCCAGAATACTTATCACATCATTTACTAGAAAGAGGCAAAGTGTTTGTTCAAGCCGAATCAGAAGTAGCAGCCATTAACATGGTTTATGGCGCTGCGGGAACAGGTAAAAGAGTAATGACTTCATCATCATCAGTCGGGATTGCTCTCAAACAAGAAGGTATCAGTTATATTGCAGCATCAGAAGTACCCTGCGTAATTGTTTCAGTTATGCGTGGTGGTCCTGGTTTAGGCAGTATTCAACCTTCACAAGGAGATTATAATCAAGCAACTCGTGGCGGCGGAAATGGCGACTATAAAGTAATCGTTTTGGCACCTGAGTCAATTCAAGAAATCGTTGATATCATGAAGGAAAGTTTTGATATTGCTGAAATGTATCGTAATCCAGTGATGGTTTTGGCTGATGGTTTAATCGGTCAAATGATGGAAAGTGTTGATTTAGATCGTCCCATTAAAAAACGCGAGTTACCAGCAAAGGATTACGCAACCATTGGAACTGATTTCCACGGTGGTAAAAGAAGAATCATCACTAGCTTAAATATTGAAGCAGCAGATCTTGAACAACATAATTTAAAATTAAGAGCAAAATATGATTTGATTGAAAAGAATGAAGTTCGTTATGAAATGGTTAACATGGATTCAAATCCAGATTATGTTATTGTTGCATACGGAACTGTAGCAAGAATCGTTCGCTCATCAATTCAAATCTTAAAACAAAATGGGATTAATGTTGGCTTGATTAGACCAATCTCATTATGGCCATACCCATATGAAGCATTTGATCAAATTCCTAAATCTGTTAAAGGTATTTTAGTTGCCGAAATGAGCTTAGGGCAAATGCTGCAAGACGTTTTAATTGCTAACCAAGGCAGACATAAAGTTGGCTTCTTTGGTCGTGCAGGCGGAATCGTACCTGAGCCTGAAGAGATTGCCGAAGCAATTATGAAATTCGAAGAATTGGTGGTGACCAAAGTATGATTAGATATCAACGTTCAGAAGGATTAACACCAAACAAAACACACTATTGTCCAGGTTGTACACACGGAATACTACATAAACTTGTCGCTGAGGTTCTAGCAGAACTAGGTGTATTAGGCAAGACAGTTGGTGTAGCGTCAGTTGGGTGTTCAGTTTTCAGTTATGAATATTTTAACTGTGATATGCAACAGTCACCTCATGGTCGTGCTTGCGCATTAGCCACAGGGATTAAACGAGTATTGCCAGATCGAGTTGTTTTCACTTATCAAGGTGATGGTGACTTGGCATCAATCGGTATCGCTGAAACAATCCATGCCGCTAACCGTGGTGAAAACATCACTGTTATTATGGCTAACAACGCGATTTACGGGATGACAGGCGGTCAAATGGCTCCAACATCCTTGGTTAATCAAAAAACAACGACTTCACAAACAGGACGCGTAACAGCAACGCACGGTCACCCTTTAAAAGTATCTGATCTTTTACAGCATATTGATGGTGTTGCGTATTTAGAAAGAGTTGCTATTTATGATGTTCCAAGTATCCGTAAAACAAAAGCAGCAATCAAAAAAGCATTCACCTATCAACTGGAAGGTAAGGGCTTTACAATGATTGAAGTATTATCAACATGTCCAGTCAACTGGGGCTTGACGCCAAAACAAGCACTAGACTGGGTTAAATCAGACATGGTTCCTAAATATCCACTAAAAGTATTTAAGGATGTGATGAAAAATGACTAGAACAATTCGGATTGCCGGATTTGGTGGTCAAGGTGTAATGTTGACAGGACAACTATTAGCTAAAGCCGCTACCAAGCAAGGTCTTCACTGCATCTGGGTTCCAACTTATGGACCTGAAACACGCGGTGGTACAGCAAATTGTGCAATTACAATTAGTGATGAACAAATTTATTCACCAGTATTTAATAAATCGGATGACTTAATTGTTTTTAATGGACCATCACTTGATAAGTTCATTGATAAAGTAAAAGAAGGCGGAAACCTCTTCTATAACTCATCCATTATTAAAACAGAACCAAAATTGGAAGGCAGAAGTGTTTATGCAGTACCAATGAATGATATCGCAATTAGTTTAAGTCAGCCTAAAGTTGCTAATATGGCAATGATGGGTGCCTATTTGAAAATGGTTGATTTGTTTGATGATCAAGTGATCATTGATGTTTTAACCGAATTCTTAGGCGAAAAACGCGGACACTTAGTTTCTGTAAACCAAGAAGCGATTCGCCTTGGTGGTCAAGCGATTTAAGCAAAAACAGAAAGATTTAAATAAAAAAGTTGGATGTAATGAGATCTTTCATCGTTGCATCCGCTTTTTTTCATTAAAACATGTTATAATTGAGTAAAATTAAATTTAAAAGGAGATCCTATGAAACTAAACTATAAGAAGGTATTTTATGTTGGACTTGCTTTTTTTCTAATCACTATTTTTTGGCAGACTTACGATTCTATCATTGCGAAAATATTAATCGATAAGTTTGGATTAAACCACTTTTGGTCTGGCGTTGTAATGGCACTTGATAATATCCTTGCCTTAATTCTGTTACCTCTTTTTGGGGCAATATCAGATCGGACAAACCATAAGCGAGGAAGAAGAACTCCTTTTGTCATCGTGGGTACTATTGTAGCTGCTTTTGCCTTTATGGCCTTAACATTTGTGGATAACGCTCAAACAACCAAAATCAATCAAACCCAAATTGTTGAAAAATACGAGGCATCAAGCGGTACTTATGATGTAAGAAAAGAAGTCCTTTTCTGGGATGACCTGTTAACTGACATGAAAACTGAGCGCGACTCAGCACTTGCCAATAACAATATCGATCAAGCACGTTATGATAAATGGCATAATGATATCTATCTAAAGATGCAAGATCAGCTGGCAAATTCTGATTCAGAAGGAAAGATTAACGCCGGAGAAGTGGCATACTTAGATGGATATTATACAACATACTTAAGTAACCTTGCCTGGGAGGTAACGATTCAGAACCCAGCAAACTTAATCATCTTTATTGGAATTCTCTTTGTTGCCTTAATTGCGATGTCACTCTTTAGATCTCCAGCTGTTTCATTAATGCCGGATGTCACAATTAAACCATTAAGAAGTAAAGCAAACGCCATCATAAACTTAATGGGAGCAGGGGCGGGAGTTACTTCCTTAATTCTGCTGACTATCTTTGGTCTTGATGGTAAATCGTATGTAAACTATATGTGGGCCTTTATTAGTGTTGGCACTATCATGCTAATCGTCTTAGTTATTTTCTTGTTAAAGGTAAATGAGCCAAAACTGGTTCAAGAAAAGATTAAGGAAGATGAGCTATACGGCATAACCGAAGAAGATGAAGAAGATGGCGAAGCAGAAAAAATGAATGAGTTACCAAAAGATAAAAAGCTATCATTATACTTGATTTTACTTTCAGTCTTCTTATGGTTCATGGGATATAATGCGATTATGACTAAGGTTTCTGACTATGCACCGAAGATTTTACAGTTGCCAAGCTTTACAATTCCACTATTGATAGCTAATGTCACAGCAATTCTTGCTTTCATTCCAATTGGCATTGTTTCAACCAAAATTGGAAGAAAGAAAGCAATCTTGCTAGGAATCATTTTATTAACTTTATGTTTTGGCACAATTTTCTTTGTTAACCAAGATACACCAGTAGTAATTCTTTATGCAATCTTTGGTTTAACCGGTATTGGTTGGGCAACAATCAACGTTAACTCTTATCCGATGGTTGTTGAGTTAAGTAAAGGTTCAAACGTGGGCAAATACACTGGATACTATTATTCATTCTCAATGGCAGCACAAATCTTGACGCCAATATTCTCTGGCTTCCTAATGGATCAAATCCACCAAAAAGTTTTGTTCCCATACGCAACAATCTTTGTCGCATTAGCATTCTTCACAATGTTCTTTGTCAAACACGGGGATGCACAGGTTATAAAACGCTCTGTACTTGAAAGCTTTGACGTTGACATGGATTAATTTCTAAACAAAAAAATAAGGACAGGCCTTATGCAGTCAATTGACTACTGGGCTTGTCCTTTTTTTGTTGGCTTAATCGTCTTCTTTCAGCATTGTAAATTGCAATATAGGAAATGATATCCTTTTTGTTTTCTTCAATGGAGATTTTCAATCTTGTCAGTTTAGTATAACGTTTGTAGTAAACTCGCTCTAAGAGAATTATCGAGGTTACGAATGATCCAATAGCGACAATCAAGGCAATTACATAAATAATCGGGACGTTGGAACTCCTGTTTATGAAACCAATTAAAAGTTCAGCACTATTAAGGGATTTTAAAATCATTGGAACTGTAAAAAGTAAATAGTGGTGCGAATAGGACATCTTGTATATTCCCCAAAGCAATAAAAAAAATACGATGATGTTTTCGATCGTATAAATAAAATGAAAATCGAGCGTTCTATAAGCACCTTGGTGATCAAAATGACGAAGATGGGTATATACTTGAAAGGAGTCCCAGATGAGAAAAAGAGTTACTAGAAAACCTAAAACTATGGATGTTATAATCAAAAAACGTAACTTATTCATAATAGTTAACCACCACTTTTCT
>JBAYPP010000021.1:0-12137 GCA_041677585.1 Acholeplasmataceae bacterium | reverse complement strand
TTACCCTCATTTTTCCAAGGAAATTCAAGGTCTTCACATCCATGGGGAAAACCATTATAGCCAATCCCAATGATTCTACGATCAGTGTTAACGATACAAGCGCCCACTTGGGTCATCGGATCCTTACTTCTTCTTGCGGATAATTTAGCAACTCCCATGAAGTAACTATCCCAAGAAATGTAATCTTTTCTCATTTCTTTTCCTCCGGACTGGCTAAGTTTAAATTGATATGGCAATATCCACCGGGATTTTTCCTTAAGTAAGCTTGGTGAAAACTTTCAGCCAAATCATAATCAAGGCATTCTTTGACAACCGTTTTGACTTCAGATAAACGACTCTTAAAACGCGCTTTTAAATACGTTTCAATCAACGGAACATCGCTTTCGTCATAATAATAAATACCAGTACGATATTGTGGTCCGACATCATGGCCTTGTTGGTTTTCAGCATAGGGATTGATAATGCGAAAGAAATGTTCCAAAACTTTGTCTAACGTAATCATACTTGGATTATATTCTATTTCGATCGCTTCTGCGTGCGTAGCAACCCCATGACATACTTCCGCATAAGTGGGATTTCTTTTATTGCCATCAACATAACCAACAGTCGTATCATTAACGCCCTTTAATTGGTTGAAGTACGCTTCTACACCCCAAAAACAGCCACCGGCCAAGACAATCTTTTTCATAGTTTCAACCCCAATTCATCTAATTGCTCCAAATCAACATCACTTGGTGCTTCCATCATTAAATCCTTTGCGCTTTGTGTCTTGGGAAAAGCGATGACATCCTTAATATTGTTTGTATTTGTCATCATCATAACAATTCGATCTAAACCTAAGGCAATCCCTCCGTGAGGCGGTGTTCCGTATTTTAACGCATCAACGAAAAAGCCAAACCTAGATTTTATATCCTCATCACTTAGACCTAAAGTTTTAAACATTAGCTGCTGTGTTTTCTGATGATAAATCCGCATTGATCCACCACCAATTTCATTGCCATTTAAAACTAAGTCATAGGCATTTGCTTTTGCATCTTTTGGCGCATTCTTTAAATCTTCAGCATTTACTGGTGCAGTGAATGGATGGTGTTTTGCGTAATAGCGCTTTTCATCTTCATCATACTCTAGCAGAGGCCAGTCAACGACCCATAAAAAGCTATTTTCATTTTCCTCGATAAGCTTTAAATCAGTACCTAACTGCAATCTTAGTGCACCCAGGCTTTGATTGATATCGTATAATTTCCCCGGTACTAAGAAGATCATTTCTTCGTCATTAAGCTCTAGCATAGTTAACTCAGTCTCAGAAAGATTTTTTGCTAAACTACCGGAATAACCATCACTTGTCTTTTTAATTGTCGCTAATGTTTCACCATGGTTTTGTTGCACAATGTACTTATAAGTATCTAACTGCTTACGTGAATAATCAGGAGCTTTTTTAACACGAATACCTTTGATCTCCTTTTTTTGCAAAAAGGGGAGTTCAGTATTTTTAAAAATATGCGTAAAATCTTCCAAAAGCAATTCAAAACGAAGGTCAGGTTTGTCACTGCCATACTTGCTCATCGCTTCATCATAAGGCATTCTTAAAAAAGGCGTTTTAATCGTCTTACCTAAAACCTTTTTATAAAGGTAAACAAACATTTTTTCAATCAAGTCATATAAATCTTCATTGGTTATAAAGGAGGCTTCAATATCAACCTGTGTAAACTCAGGTTGACGATCTGCTCTTAAGTCTTCATCACGAAAACATTTGGCAATTTGAAAATACTTCTCAAAACCAGCGATCATAAAGAGTTGCTTAAACATTTGGGGTGATTGTGGTAAAGCATAAAACTGACCGTGATATAGACGTGAGGGAACTAAATAGTCTCGTGCTCCCTCTGGTGTCGATTTGCCTAATAGTGGCGTCTCAATTTCATAATAACCAGCTTCAACTAAGCTGTGTCTGATTGCTTGTGTGATCTCATGACGCTTAATTAAATAGTTTTGCATTTTTTGTCTTCTTAAGTCTAAATAACGATATTTAAGCCTTGTTTCTTCAAGTGCATCAGTTTCTTCTTGCACAAGAATTGGTGGTGTTTCAGCCTGATTCAACACGTTTAAAACGGCTATTTCAACTTCAATTTCACCAGTAGGTATATTTATGTTCTTATTTTCCCTTAAATTGACGATTCCTTCAATCTCGATCACATATTCACTCCGAACTTGACTTGCAAGTTTATAGTGGGGGTGATCAGGCTTAATCAATAACTGTGTAATACCAAAGCGATCGCGCAAATCAATAAAAATGATTCCCCCTAATCGTCTTGTTTTGGCAACCCAACCATTTAAGACAACCTTTTTGCCAATGTCAGTCTTTGTTAATTCATGATTATAGTGTGTTCTTTTCATTGTTCTATTCCAGTCTTTCTTTAATGATTTTTCCAACTTGATCAATCAATACGTTTTCTTGCTGTTCTGTCTTTGTATTTTTCAAAGCGACCATTTTCTGATTGACTTCATCGTCGCCGAGAATAATTAAATATTTTGCTTGATGTCTTAACGCTTCTTTTAATTGCGCCTTAAAACTTTTGTTTTGATAGTCAAGATTGGCAATAAGCTTTCTGTTTCGCAAATCATTTACTATCTTACTGGCCAAGATCGTGTGCTTATCATTCATTTTAATGACATATGCATCAAGCACAGTTTCTTTCCCCAGTTCAATTCCTTCACTTTCTAGCGCACTCAGCAATCTTTCCATTCCAAATGCGAAGCCAATTCCACTAATATCAGGACCACCTAGTTCTTTAACTAAATGCTGATAGCGTCCACCACCGCATAAAACGTTTTGGGCACCAAAGCCTTCAATATCCGCTTCCACTTCAAAGACAGTATGACCATAATAATCTAAACCTCGTACAAGCCTATTATTAATTTCATAATGAACATTACAGACATCCAAATGATCCAAAACCGCTTTAAAATACGCTTTTGATTCTGGTGTCAAGTGGGTTTGTGTTGAAGGAGCCGATAAGACTGCGTTATGTTTAGCATCTATTTTGCAATCTAGAATTCTTAACGGATTGTTTAGTAATCTATTTTGGCAATCAACGCACAAAGTATCTTGATGAGGCGTAAAATGCTCAATCAATGCGTTTTTATAAGCTGCTCTGGATTTTGTGTCACCTAACGTGTTAATTCTTACTTTTGCACCTCTTAAACCGATCTTTTTAATCAAGTCATAAGCCAAAACAATCAACTCAGCATCTAAACCAGGATTTTCAGCCCCGATTGCTTCAACACCGAATTGATAGAATTGACGATATCTTCCCTTCTGTGGCCTTTCATACCGAAAGTTGGGTCCAATATAATAAACCTTCTCCAAATCCGGATTGGCGTGACGTTTGTTTTCAACATAACTACGAATAATACCTGCAGTTCCTTCTGGCCTCAAAGTAATCTCACGATTTGCCCGGTCAAAAAAGTCATATGTTTCCTTTTGAACCATATCTGACTGCTCGCTTTGACGATGAAAAACTTCTTTGTATTCAAAAATAGGGGTGCGCATTTCCTTGTAATAATAATGCTCCATTAATTCCCTAATTTTCGCCTCTAGGGCTTGCCAACGAAATGATTCTTCCGGCATAACATCGTATGTTCCCTTAACTTTTTTTAATGTCATGATATTGCTCCTTTGTCAATCGATATTGCTTAAGTCGATATTCTTTATTTTTATGGATTGTTGTTTCATAGTCAAAAAAAATAAAATTATTTCTTAAAATGACTTTCGCACTTGCAGTGTTTTCAACCATATGTTTAATAATGATACTGTCATAACCTAAATAATCAAAGCCAACTTCAATCAATTTTGCCAATGCTTTTGTCATAATGCCTTTATGCCAATAACTTTGATTTAGGACAAACCCAATTTCAGCCTCATTTCTTACTTCGTCATATTGATGAAAATCAATCGTGCCAATCATTAAATCCTTAGTTAAATCAATAATTGCATAACCAATTGGTAATCCTCTTTTAACTCTTGGAAAAAAGACGTTTTTAATTGACCATTCCGCTTCTTTGAGCGTATAAAAATTGTCCCATGTTAAATATTTTGTTACAAGCGGATCGCTTGCATATAAAAGCATATCCTTAGCGTCTTTTAGCTCCAATGTTCTTAATTGATAATGATCAAAATTTATTTTAGGCATTTTCAGATATTTCTTCATGTCTCTCCTTAAAAGAAAAACGTCCTTAAAAACGCTAAGGACGAATATAATCGCGGTACCACCTTAGTTCCGGATAAATCCAGCACTCATATTTATGCAATCTCCAAAGGTGTCACAGGTATTTAACCATCCTTTTTCACAGATTGGATTAAGTTTATCTCTATTCTACTTTACTTCGACTAACTTTGTCAATTATAAATCAATTAAAATTGTGACCGGACCATCATTAGTTGATTCGATTTCCATATACTCCCCAAAAACACCTGTTTTTGTTTCAATTTCTTTGCTTAACTCACCAACAAAATAATCATATAAGGCTTGAGCTTTCAAGTGATTTGCTGCATCAGTGAATGATGGACGATTTCCGGTTGCTGTGTTAGCGTATAAAGTAAATTGTGAGATTGCTAAAATTGAACCGTTAACTTGAGCTAAACTTAAATTCATTTTATCATTTTCATCGGACATAATTCTTAGATTTATTACTTTGCGAACCATTTTGTCAACTATCTCGCGATTATCATCGTTACCAATGCCAACATAAATTAGAAATCCCTGTTTGATTTCATTGTATATTTTTTTGTTGACGATAACTTTCGCTTCTTTAACGCGCTGAACAACTATTTTCATTGATAATCCCTCTCAACTGTGTAGATATCAACAATTTTGCGTAGGTTTGCGACCAGTGACTGGAATTGCTGTAAATCCTTAATCAGCACTTTGACACGGACGCTCATTTCTAAATTGGAATTGGTATTTGCGTTAAATGAGACAATTGAAATGCCTAATGAGTTAATGTTGGTAACAACATCAGATAACAATGTTGCTTTACTTGTGCCAATGATTTTTAAAAAGGTAGGATATTTTCTTGTAATTTCTTTAGCCCAAAAAACAGAGATTAAACGTTTCTTCTCTAGTTGCGATACATTGGGACAAAACATACTATGGACAACTATCCCGCCTTGTTTACTGACGTAGCCGGTTATTTCATCACCTGGAACAGGTAGGCAGCAGTTTCCTAACTTAATCTGTGGCGTTGATAATCCTTCAACAACCAAACCTGTTTCACTATGGGTAGTCAACTGACGACTGGCCTTGTCCATTTGTCGCTTAAGCATTGATTCCTGGTCTAATTCTTGACCGAGCATTTTTGAAACAACTGTTTTAGGACTAATGTTTCCCTTACCTATTTCTAAATAAAGTTCAACTAATTCATCGATCATTTGCTTCTCAAAATGTGTTTCCACAAACTCATCAGTTGGCATTTCGTGTAATTTATTAGCAGTCAATTCGCGTTCAAGGGCATCTTTTCCTAATTGAATCAACTGATCTCTGTTTTGTTTATTCAAAAATCCTCTAATTTTATGTCTTGCATGTGAGGATTTGACAATTTTCAACCAATCTTCACTTGGTCCATAGGAATTCTTATTTATCTTTACACTAACAATATCACCTGTAACCAATTCATAATCGAGTGTAACAATCCGATTGTTGACAAGCGCTCCAACCATTTTATGACCAATGTCAGTATGGATTCGGTAAGCAAAGTCGATTGGTGTTGCACCTTTGGGTAACTCAATTACTTCACCCTTTGGTGTAAAAACATAAACGTTCGCATCTAGAATATCGCCTTTAATTGTATCAACAAATTCTTCTGCGCCAGCTGCGGTGTCATCACTATCTTCACTCATTTTTAATAGCTCCGCATACCATTTAAGCTTTTTGGCAATTTCAAATTGTTCTTTTTCTTTAGAATAGGTTTTGTTCTCTTTATAAGCCCAGTGTGCAGCAACCCCAAACTCCGCGACCTGATCCATCTCCTGGGTTCTGATTTGGACTTCAAACAAAGTTCCTTCAGACGATAAAAGGGTTGTATGCAATGATTGATACATATTCGGTTTAGGAACAGCGATATAATCTTTAAACCGTCTTGGAATCGGGGTAAAGTTCGCATGAATGATGCCTAAGGCCTGATAACATGTTTCAATTTTATCAACGATGATTCGAACCGCTAAGATATCATAAATATCTTCAAATGCACGACTATCACGCACCATTTTTTTATAAATGCTGTAAATATTTTTAATTCGTCCGCGGATTTCAAAGTCAGGCAGACTACTATTATTAAACAGTTCCTTAATCGTTTCAATAACCTTCTCAATTGATGATTCACGTTCACTCTTGTTTGCTTGAATCATATTTGAAACACGATAATACATTGGTGGATCCGTATATCTTAACGAGCGGTCCTCTAGTTCTGCTTTGATTCTAAAAATACCTAGTCGATGCGCAAGTGGAGCATAAATCTCCAATGTCTCACGAGCAATTCTATATTGCTTATCAGGATTCATAGATTCAAGCGTGCGGACATTATGCAATCTGTCAGCAATCTTGATCAAAATAACCCGGATGTCCTTAGCCATCGCCAACAGCATCTTTTGGTGATTATCAGCTTTTGTTGCGGTAGTCTGAAATGATAGTTTACCAATTTTGGTTACACCATCAACTAATGTAGCGGTTTCTTCACCAAATTTTTCTTTGACTTCCTTTAGGGTTAAAGCAGTATCTTCAACAGTGTCATGTAGTAAAGCTGCTATTAATGTAACGGGTCCTGATTTTAACTCCGCTAAAATTTTTGTGACTGCAACTGGATGAGTAATATATAAATCGCCACTTTTGCGCAGCTGGTTATGGTGCATTTTTTCGGCAAGTAAAAACGCTTCCTCAATCTTTTTGATATCAGAAGGCCGCTTAATATAAGATTCAAATGTCTGATAAAGCGATTTGTATAATTCGTTATCGAGCATCCATAATCTCCTTAGTACTCCAATAGTGTAAAAATATCATATCCGGGAAAATATTTCCGGCCGTTTAATTCCTTTAATTCAATTAAAAAAGCAATGCCTACAACGATTCCACCCAGCTGTTCAACTAAATCGATTGCGGCACGAACAGTACCGCCTGTAGCAAGCAAATCATCGATAATGACAACTCGATCACCTTTTTTGACAGCATCTTTATGCAATGAAAGGACATTTTTACCGTATTCTAATTCGTATGAAACATCAATTGTTTCACGTGGTAGTTTTCCTGCTTTTCTGACAGGTGCAAAACCAATCTTCAATGATGTAGCAACCGGACAGCCAAAAATAAAGCCTCTGGCTTCTGGTCCAACGATAATTGTCGCATCTTTTGTCTTAGCATATTCAGCAATTTTACTAGCCGCATAAGAAAAAGCTTCGCCATTTAACATCAACGGTGTTATGTCTCTAAAAACGATGCCTTTTATAGGAAAATCTTCAACATTTGCGATGTAATCTTTTAAGTTCATTTTCTTCCTCCAAATGATTGTAGGTATTACTAAGTTATTTTAACTCATTTTGCAAGTTTTATCAAGGTTGATGATATCGATATGTTATAATGTAGATGAGTGAACAACTATTGCTGATTAAAATAGAGACCGTGGTAGAACAATCAAGCTGAAGCAAGGCCACAGTACAGTAGCAATATATTAAACTAGCCCGAAAGGAGTAAAGATTTAATTGGATCTAACAACTTGATGCAATTGAAATCTACATGATCAGATGAAACCATTAGCATATCGAGTAAGACCAAAAAACTTTGAAGACATCTTTGGTCAAGACCATCTTGTTGGTAAAGATGGTGTTTTAACAATGATGCTAAGAAAAAATAAATTATTGTCATCGATTTTATATGGACCTCCTGGGACAGGCAAAACAACAATAGCACAAGTTTTTGCGGAAAAATCTGGGCTTGATTTTTACTTTTTTAATGCCTCAACTGACAATAAGGCAAAGTTAAAACAGATTTTAGATACGACAACGTACCACGATGTCTTAGTTGTAATTGATGAAATTCACCGCATGAAAGCTGATATTCAGGATTATCTGTTGCCCTATATGGAAAACGGGAAAGCGATTATTGTTGGTTTAACAACCGTTAATCCCTATCAAAGTGTTAATTTGGCAATCCGTTCACGCTGCCATTTATATGAAGTAAAGAAACTTGAGGATGAAGCGTTAGAAAAAGCAATCAGACGAGGACTATTAGAGCTAGATGTTGATTTAAATATTGAAACAAATGCCATAAAGGCAATCATTCGCTATAGTAACCACGAAGTAAGAAGCGCTTTGAACCTATTGGAAAGTGCTTCGCTTGTCCTTGATGATGGCGATATGATTACTGCTAGTATCATCTATCGAGTTGCCGGTAAAGTAAAACACGACCTTGATGATCATGAGGACAATTTCTATGATTTATTAAGTGCTCTGCAAAAATCAATTCGTGGATCAGATGTTGACGCTACCCTACATTATTTGGCACGCTTAATTACATTAGGCGACTTAGTCTCGATCATTAGACGATTAATTGTAATCGCCTATGAGGATGTTGGCTTAGCAAACCCATTAATGGGAAGTAAGGTTTTAGCCGCTTCTGATGCAGCATTGAAGGTGGGATTACCGGAAGCGAGAATTATTTTAAGTGTAATCGCAATCGATATGGCGTTGTCACCCAAATCAAATACAGCCCTTTTAGCAATTGACAGTGCTTTGGAGCAGTATGAAAATACTGATACTGGCCGACTACCTGATCATGCAGTTAATCGAGAGATAAGAAAAAATCCGAGTATTTATCATTACCCACATAACAACCCTGATTCAATTAACGAACAGTCATATCTACCTTTGTTGATTCATGATGAAGTTTACTATTATCCAAAGGTTGAATCAAGTTATGAAAAAGCATTGGCTGAAAGGCTGAAGCTGCTTGATAAGATCAAAAACAAGAAGAAAAGAAATCTAAAATAAGCTAAAAAAGAACAGAAATCAATGATGATATGATTCTCTGTTCTTTTTGATATTTGGACTATTGTGTGGTATACCACATTATTTTTAGAAGGTTTTTTTAGTTAAAGTATTGATTTCGTTTATCAATGAATAAAACATTTTCATTATTGTAGTTGAATAGTGAATTTTCATACCTAATTAGAATTTCATTATTGATTGAGAAGGATGGGTAGACTTCTGCTTGTAGCATAAGCTCATCTACAATTAGCTGCCGCATTTCAATTCCGTATTCAATCAACCTTCCCTGTTTAAAGACATTCAAGTCGTACTCATAAACAAATTGATTTACTGCGACTAAATAGGTTCTGCCACTAACGATGTTTAGAAAGTCAGATCCAGTGTAGTTATTATTTGCCTGTGCAATCGACATTTGCTCGCTTGTTAATTCAACTAAAACAACGGCATTATCAAAGGGGAATACTTTGTATAAAAGGTCTAAATCGATTGTAGCGTTTGCGCTAATTGAAGCTCTTGTTCCACCACTATTGTGAAAGCCAATGTCAGCATTATAATACTTTTGCATTACTCGAGCAGCCCATAATGTCAGGGTTGAAACGCTTTGAGAAAATGGTCCATTTTGAATAATCGGTGTTTTCAGTAGCTCTTGACTTTCTAAGACGTACCTTTCAATTATTGCGGCAACCTCAGGATTAGGATTATTTAACAACGGTTCACTTGCGGGTGTCAATAAATACGCTGACAAGAAAGACTCACCTTCTTTTGTAACATATTGGACATGGCCGACAAATCTTCCGTTAGACCCTGCCTGCAATACTTTTTTGTTGTTTGCTAGACTTGTTATATAGGTTTGATGTGAGTGTGCTTCAAAGAAAAAATCAATATCATATTTAGAAAGACTATTGGAAATTGAAGTGTCAGCATTATGCCCCGCAACGATGATATAATCAACCTTCTCCACTTCTCTTAAATAAGTTGTCATTTCTGCAATATATTGTTCTGGATTGGCAAAGACATATGGTTCAACTGCTGATGCCATAATCGACCTTCTTAAGTCATCGATGTAGCCAATGATTCCAACCTTAAAGTCTGGTAAATCAACAATTGTATATGGGTCAAGACCTTCAACTATGTTTTCTGTGTTTTTGTAAAATGTATTAATTGACAATAACGGATGTTGCGCTATACCATCCTCTAAATAATATTTTAAAACTTCATCCAATCCCCAATCAAACTCATGATTGCCTAAAATGTTGGCGTGAACACCGATCTCATTAAAAATTTCAATAATTGGTTTACCAAAATTGATATTGCTTATTGCTCCACCTTGGAAAATATCTCCACCGGCAATAAAAATTGTATTTGGATTGTTCTTTTTCGTTTCTATAATTAAGTTTGCAATCTTGGCGAGACCGATTTCAGCTCCATTTTCTAAAATTGAACCGTGTAAATCATTTATGTAAAATATATCGAGTGTCTTATCATCTGATTCTACTTTGAATTCAGCAATCAAAGTTGTTTCGGCAGTAATGGGTTCATTGAATGAAAACAATTCTTCCGTTCCTTCGAGAATCCAACCAATAAATCTATACCCTGGTTTTTCCGGGTTTAATGGTGCAGTTGCTTTTGATCCTTCTTCAATCTCTACTGCGTGATAAATGGAACCATCAACTTTAAAAAACACAGTATATTGATTCAAGGTCGGTGTGGTAGGTTCATAATGGGCTTTAATAAGTAAATTGCTTGTAACAGGGGTAGAAAAATCATACTCAATACCCAAGACCTGCCACTCAATAAATGCATACCCCGGTTTTTCTGGATTTCCAGGATTGGCAACCACACTATTTTCTACAATTGTCTGCGGGTTTACTAAACCTACCAGTGTTCCTTCATCTAAATCAAAAGTAACTGTATAGAAGATTCCAGCTGGTTCCCAGTGGGCCTTTAGTGTCAGATCTGAAGTAACTGGGGTAGAAAAATCATACCTTAAACCGTTAAGTCTCCACTCAATAAAAATATAATTATCTCTTGTTGGATTATCAGGCTCAATGACTAGATCATTTTCAGTGACGGTTTTATCAGCTACAAAGGAACCACCGTCACTATCAAAAACAACGATAAACTGATTAGGTTTACACGCTGTCACTATTAATACAATTATAAATATAAAAATCAGTTTTGCTATTCTTTTCATCTATTATGTCTTTTCCTTATGTGATGTCTTTAGTAATTATAACACCTGTGGTATTAAATAACAAATTAATTGTTGGCTAAAATCCAAAAACAAAAGAAGTTTGAATTCAAACTTCGTTTATTTCTGATTTTGCTATTCTTTGACTTCGGTTGATATAATAACCGGTATCGTGATTGGATTTCTTCTTGTTTCTTGGTAAATAAAGCGACTTATCTCATTTCTAACATCACGCTTATATTCATTCCAGTTAATATATTTGCTTTCTAAGTGTGTCTTGCTGACTTCAACAAACAGCTCCTTGACTTTATTCAACAAATCTTCTGATTCTTGAACATAGACAAAGCCTTTTGTTACAATCTCGACTGGCCCTAATATCCGCTTGGTTTTAGGACTTACATGAGCCACTACCAATAAGGCGCCATCTGCTGCCAACATTTCTCGATCTTTCATAACAAAGTCGTTTACATCGCCAATAGCTGTACCGTCAATTAATATCTCACCAACATTGATATCATTCTTACCGATGTAAGTGCCTGTTTTATCAAAATTCAACGTGTCGCCGTTATCCAACAGCATAATGCTATCTTCTTTATAGCCTAATTCTAGAGCTAAACGCTTCACTCCATATTGATGACGATACTCACCAATTGTCGGAACAATATACTTCGGCTTTAACATATTGAGCATAATTTTAATCTCTTCGCCGGTTGCGTGTGAGACCGTTAATAGTCGTGGCTCGATCACCTTAACCTTGGCATCACTCCGGTAGAGAATATCAAGTGTTCTTGCGGCCATCTTCTCAGTTCCCGGAACAGGAGAAGTCATTAGAATAATTGTATCGTTTTCCGTAATATGAACTAACCTGTCTGTTTTCTTTGACATTCTTTGAAGCATAAAGAATGGTTCATGACGATC
>JBAYPP010000020.1:0-12143 GCA_041677585.1 Acholeplasmataceae bacterium | reverse complement strand
CAAGATAGACTTCGATCTAAATAAGATTATTACTTTTAAAAAAATCAAAAAGCTGATCCAAACCGATGTATGGTGCAATAAGGTTGGCTTTTTCTTTTAGGGTTTCGAATCTAGAGTTAGCCATTGCAATTCCCACATCTGCTTTTTCAATCATTGCAACATCATTGATTCCATCACCCACACAAATCAAACGATATGCCTCTTCATTTTCCAAAAGTTTGGCAATCGCATCCATTTTATTATGTGCTGGATTTAAGAAGTCAGCTCCGTCTTTATGCCAGGCATAAGCTTTGAATTGTGGTAATTGTCGCTCAATTTCGCTTAATTTGTCATCATCATCAGCCAAAATCCATAATTGATAGATTTCATGCTTGAGATAAAAATCTGAATCGACCTTTGGCGCGACGCCCCGTCTTTGATACATGACATCATTGACTCTTTCATCGTACTTATTGACTGCATCATCATTTAATGCCATCATACCAACATTATAGTTGTTTGCCTTGGCAATCTCTAAAGCTGCTTTTATATCAGTTTTCTTTATTTTTGCTTGATATATGATTTCATCATTTATCATCGCAACCGCCCCATTTAGCAAGACACGATACTTAAACAATGGTAAAAGATCACCCATGATTTTTGTATTACTTAAATTTCTCCCAGTCGCTAGTCCTAACTCAAAATTTTTGTTTTGAGCTAAATCTAAGATTAACTGCTTCGTTTGAGGAGGAATCCTTCTTTGCAAATTGTCATAAATTGTGTTGTCGATGTCAAAAAAGATAATTGTTTTCATTGCCATACCTCAAAAAATATTATAACATATTCAGCATAAGACTACCATTTTAAATGATTATATAGTAAAATAGACTTGGAGTGCTACGATACGGAGGTTACTTATAATGAAAAATACTTTGCTTAAACAGGGCGAACTGGGCATTTTTGCTTTAGGTGGACTTGGTGAAGTGGGAAAAAACACTTATGTTTATGAAATTGAAGATCAGATTTTTATCGTAGATGCCGGCATCCTTTTTCCTGATGAGCATCTATTGGGAATTGATTATGTCATTCCTGATTATCAATACTTGATTGAAAATGAAGAAAGAATCGTTGGGCTGTTCATCACCCATGCGCATGAAGACCATATTGGTGGCATTCCTTATTTATTAAAAAAGGTTAATATTCCTAAAATCTATGCTTCAGGTCTAGCTGTTGATTTGATTGAATATAAATTACTGGAACATCAGGATGTAAAGGCACCAAAAATTGAAGAATATAAAAGCTACTACTCTTATAAGTTTAAAAATGTAGAACTTTCATTCATTCGTTTGAATCACTCAATTCCGGATATGTTTGGATTTGTGTTTAGGACACCGCAGGGAATTTTATTCCATACCGGTGATTTTAAAATTGATTATACACCAGTTGGACCATCTGCTGAATACCATAAACTAGCCCAGATCGGCAGTGAAGGTGTTTTATGTATGCTGTCTGATTCAACTAATGCGGAAAAAGAGGATTTAATTCAGTCAGAGAGCAAGATCGGTCGATCAATTAATGAATTGTTTTCGAGAATCGAAGGAAGAATTTTAATCGCCACCTTTGCGTCTAACCTTTATCGCCTGCAGCAGATAATTGAAGCCGCTATTTTAAATGATAGAAAAGTAGCGGTTTTTGGTCGAAGCATGGAAAAAGCAATTGAAGCTGGACAGCAAACAGGCTATATTAACGCACCCAAAGATGTCATTATCAGCGCTGATCAAATAAATAAGTATCCACCTAATCAAGTTGTCTTACTGGTAACTGGCTCACAAGGTGAACCGCTTGCTGCCTTATCCAGAATTGCAAACGGCTCACATCGTCAGATTAAAGCGATGCCAAAAGATACTGTCATCTTCTCTTCTTCACCGATTCCCGGTAATCAGGAGGGAGTTAACCGCACAATCAACAAACTATTCCGCTTGGATGTGAACGTGATTACTCACGGACCACTTGCTGATACACATACTTCTGGTCATGGTAGTCAACCCGATTTGAAGTTAATGCTCTCATTAATTAAACCGAAAATGTTTATTCCGATGCATGGCGAGCACCGTATGTTAAAGCTTCACCGTAATCTGGCAATTGAATGTGGCGTTGAACCAGAGAACATTTTAGTTATGGATAATGGCGATGTTGCTGCTTTAACAAGTAATACTATTCGCTTAGCTGGTAAAGTAACTGCTGGTGATATTTATATTGATGGAACTGGTATCGGTGATATTGGCAGTACAGTCTTAAAGGAAAGAAAACTCTTAAGTGAGGAGGGGCTGTTTTCGGTTGTCATTACCATTGATTCAAAAGAAAAAATGCTGGTTAATGATCCAACGATTATTTCAAGAGGATTCATTTATATGAAAGGTAACGAAGAGATCACTTCACAACTAGCTGGAGAAGTTAGGCGAATTGTTGAAGAGGCATTGAAAGAAAAAATCTTTCATGAATTAAACCTAAAGCAGAAAATCATCGATTTCTTAAACCAAAAAATATATGATATGACCTTAAGAAAACCGCTTGTTATACCGGTTATAGCTGATCTAGACTTAAAGAATATCTAATAAACAATCAATCAATAAATATAAAACAAAAGAGCAGAAATTATCATCGATAATTTCTGCTTTTACTACTTAATTGTTTCAATGAATGCATCAAACACCATTTTTGTAATTGCTGCATCATCTTTGGCATCATGGCGTTGAACTTCATCAACTTGATAATATCCTTTGTAGGCTTTAAACAAACCGAGGTCATCTCTTAAATTATAATAATCTTTATGTAATTTAAGCAGATCAATGAAATGTGTCTCTCGTGTTAATCTTGGTAGTTTATGTAAAGGATATGAATCATTGAGTGCCATACAATCATTTTTACCCCAAACTACAATTTTTGGTTTGTATTTTTTTAAGATTAATTTTAGTTCTTGATAGAAGTAGGTAAACGGTTTTGCATTAACGAAGAATTCTTCCTCGTCAAGATTCAAAAATCTCTTTGTTCTTTTGGACAATGTTGTTGTCGTGACCGGCATCACATAATATCCATCCGTAACAATCGGTGCTTCATTTCGTTTGGCTAAAACATATCCAACTTGAATAATTTCAGATCTAAATTCCTCTTTGCGATAACCAGGCATCGTCATTTCAAAATCAACAAACAAAAAATATTTGTGCTTTGACAATACTCTCTTCATTTCTGCCCTTAGACGGGCTAGATCGTAAATGATGCGTCTTGGTTTCAAATTGATGATCTGGTTGAAATAGTCCACTTGATATGCCCAAGTTCTGCCGACTCTTTTTCGTTTTGCGGTTATTTCAAAATCAACTAAGACTAGTTTGTCTAGATAGTATAGAAACGTCTTAGAAAGGCGATTTGACAAATAAAAAGCAACCTTTCTGCCTTCAATCAGCAAATAAAATATTCTTTTGTTGTAGTCTACATCATAAATGACTTTTCGCATCTAGTACCTCTTTGATTTTTTCAGCTATTTTTCGGGGTATTCCAATTTTGACAAACACTTCAATCTCGGCTTCTTTGATTTCATCTAAACTCTTAAAGTGTTGCAGTAAAGTTCTTTTTCTTTTCTCACCTAAGCCGACAATATCATCAAATGGTGACTGATTTGCAGCTTTGGTTCTTGTTTTACGATGGAAGTCAATGGCGAACCGATGAACCTCTTCTGACAATTTCAATAAAAACCTATAGGTATTTGTCTGCTTTAACAATGCTATATCCTTATCATCATAATAAAGTGATTCAAGTTGATGCTTGTTATTCTTCTTTAAACCGGCAACGGGAATCTTTAAATTTAGGGAATTGATAACTTCCTTAGCAGCGTTAGTGTGTCCCACACCACCATCGACTAAGATTAAATCCGGTAATTCTTTTTTCTCCAGTAACAGCTTTTGATAGCGACGATATGTTACCTCTCTAATGGCTTGATAGTCATCGTTTGTAGTTGATTTGAGATGGTATTTTCGATAATCTTTTTTTGCAAATCCATCATTTTTAAAAACAATCATCGCTGAAATTGGTGATGTCCCAAACAACTGCGCATTATCAAATACTTCAATCTTGTTGATTTCTCTTTTAAAAACATCCTTTAATTCTTGCAGAGCTTCATTTCTTCTTTCCTGTTGGTGACGGTAAAGCATATGATGGTGAGTTAAATCGTGTTTAGCGTTTTTTACCGCTAGATCGACTAATTTCTTTTTACTGCCCTTTTGGGGAATGATTGCTTTGCTACCAAAGAAAAAGTTTAAGTCAACTTCTGTAAATGAATGATCAAACAATAATTCATCTGGTTGATGATGCTCATAGTATTGCGATAGATATGTTAAAACTGTTTCTATTGGGTCTTGAACAAAAGCGAAAACGGTTTGTTCATGATCAACAATTTTACCTTGCCTCATCTTTAAAATTTGAATTGCAACATCTTCATTGTTAGTAGCAATCCCAATCGCATCCCGATCCTTTAAGTCATTTAAATCAATGAATTGCTTTTCAGTTGTATTTTCGATGTGTTGAATCATATCTCTATATTCAGCTGCTTTTTCAAATGACAATGCTTCACTAGCTGCCTTCATTTCTTTTTTTAAAGTATTCGATACCTCTTTTGTATCACCCTTTAAAAAGCGAATGATCGCTTCAATATGTGGCTCATAGTCAATTTTTTCTTTATTGATACATGGTCCTAAACATTGTCCAATATGATAATATAAACAAGCAACTTTTGGAATTGGGTCACACTTTCTTAACGGATAAAGCCGATTTAATAAGCGTGCAGTTTCTCTTGCGCTATAAACATTGGGATATGGACCAAAAATTCTTCCCTTTGGTGTTTTCTTGCGAACTACCTGTAACCTAGGGTGTTCTTCCTCGGTTAACTCAATATAGGGATACGTCTTATCATCGACTAAGCGAATATTATACTTTGGTAAATACTGTTTAATCAAATTTAATTCTAAAATCAGTGATTCTTGTTCACTGTGGGTAATGATTGTTGTAAAATCAACTATTTCGGAAATCAATCTTGTTGTTTTTTCATTATGTGCACCAGTAAAATATGATTTTACACGATTAGCTAAATTTTTGGCTTTACCTACATAGATTACTTGATCCTGATCATCTTTCATGATGTAACAACCAGGTGCTTGTGGTAGGTTTTTTAATTTTTGCTTGTCCATGTGTTCACCAACTACTATTTTAACATAAGATTACAAAATAATTATGCGGTGGTGTTTGAATAAAAAAATGCGTTTAACGCATTTTTACGATTCAAACTCAATTTCAACTTTGCCGTTTAAAATCTCTTCTAGAGCAACACCAACATTTTTGATGCATTTGGTATCCTTTACCAATAGTTTTTCTCTGTCTAAAATTGATGCTACTTTACTTGCTGCATAAACCAGTTTATACTTTGAGTCTATTTTCTGTAATAGACGATCTATTGATGGATAACGCATTCCACTTCTGTTTTTGTTCATTTATTTCTCTCCTATCATCTTTAGATAATTGTGAATGGTTCGTTCTGTTTTTGCATGTTCTGCACGAATAATCGCCATGATCCGATCAGCTGCATTATTAACCTCATCATTAACGACTATATAATCGTACTTATGGGCTAACAAAAACTCACCTTCCGCTTTTTTCAGTCTTTTATCAATTAAAGCTTTTGGTTCTGTCGCTCTACTTGTTAAACGTTCATAAAGTGCCATCTTACCTGGAGGAACCAAGAAAATGAAAACCGCTTCTTTCATTTGCTTTCGAACTTGAAGTGCACCTTCAACTTCAATTTCTAAGACTACTTCCTTACCTCTTTCAAGTTGTTCTTCAACTTTATCTCGCGGTGTGCCATAGTAATTGCCTACAAATTCGGCCCATTCTAAAAACTTGTTTTCTTGAATTCGTTTTAAAAATGTTTCCTTATCAACAAAGTAGTAATCAAGACCATCAATTTCCCCAGGTCTAGGTGGTCTTGTGGTCATTGAAACAGAATAAACCAAGTCGTGATTAGGCATATCAAAAAGAGCTCGACGAACTGTCCCCTTCCCTACTCCAGAAGGACCAGAGATAACAACTAATAAACCTCTTTGATTTAATTTCATGTTGGCCCCCTTTCGACATTATCTATTATTATATATGATATTCAAGATTGTGTAAATACTTTTGGTCGAAAATTTGCTTAATAATCAGTTTTACCCCTTCTTTGCCCTTCTTTTTATGATATACTGACAATAAGAGGTGTTTTATGGCTTTTGATGGATTATTTTTATCATATTTAATCAAAGAATTAAATGACTCAATTTTAAATCATCGCTTAGAAAAGATTGTTCAAATCGATGAATCAACTTTTGTTTTTTCCTTTTATTATGCGAAAAATAGAAAATTCTTACAGCTGAATTTAAGCCCTTCAAATTTCGGTTTGTTCTTGAGAACAAGAAACTTTGAGTCGAAGGAGTCAAACCAATTTTTGCTGTTGTTAAAAAAGAACCTAGAGGGTAGTATTTTAAAGGGGATCACGCAGTATAAGACTGATCGCGTGGCTATTTTTACTTTTGCTGGCTCCGATTTGCTTGAAGGCTTGGTTGAAAAGCAATTGGTAATTGAACTTATGGGTCGTCATTCAAACTTTTTATTACTGAAAGAAAACATGATTGTCGATTGTTATACTAAAATGGTCTCTGAAGAAGGTCGTCACTTAATTCCTAAAGCTGAGTTTGAGTTCTTCCCCTCTGATCAAATTCCTTTTTGGGATTTTGATTTAAAAAACATCTCGACACCAAAAGATATTTATAAAACATTTATGGGTTTATCGCCTTTAGTCGCTGACTATCTGTTCTCAAACCCCATAAAACTAGTCGATATTGTCGTGAAACCAACTTATGATTTCTCAACCGGCAAATATTATTTATTTGATTTGTTTCCTGAAAGCAATCAAAAACAAACTTTTGCTTCTTTAAGTGAGTTATTGGAGTTTGTCAATTTACCAAAAGAGACAACCGGTGATAAACATCTTCTTTTCATCGAGCAAATGTTAAAGAAAACAGTGAAGAAACATGAAGCATTAATGTTGGATTTACAGAAATCAACCAATAATCTAGAAGCTAGAGATATGGCCGATTTAATCTATCAAAGTGGATTATCACTTGACGCTAAATGTTCCAGTATTGTCGTTTTTGGTACAACAATAACGTTAGATGTTAATTATACGTTAAATGAAAATGCCCAACAAATGTATGAAAAATACAAACGATCAAAAAGAGCTGTTCTTCAAATTGAAACTCAGATTGAGGAAACAAGAAGGTTATTGGATCAGCTACATGATCTAAAACTATACGGATCTTTGTCAACTTCTAAAAATGATATTGACGATTTAGAACAAGACTTAATTCCACTTGGCTATAAGACAAGTCAAGTCAAGCCAAAAGCTAAGGTCAGAAAAGCAAAACCAAACATAAAACAAATAAACTTAGATAACGCAATCATCTTTATTGGTAAAAATCACTTACAAAATGCATATTTAACCCATGAAGTAGCCTTAAGAACGGATTATTTCTTTCATGTGAAAAATGCTCCCGGAAGTCATGTTGTTTTAAGATGTAGTGAGTTAACCGAAAAATTATTACGCTTATCAGCAATGTTTGCGGCTTATTACTCAAGTTATCGTCATTCCGGTTCGATTCCTGTCGACTATACATTAGTAAAAAACGTCCGCAAAATCCCAGGATTGCCGCATTATCAGGTTCGTTATTCAAACTATCAAACAATCTATATTGATATTAATCCACAATCTTTAGCAAAATATACCAGTTTATAATCAATTTAATTAAACCAAGCAAATAAATTGATTAATTATTATAAATAAAGTAAGATAGAAATATAGAATTGGAGGGATTATTATGAAATACGTATTACCAAAACTACCATATGCATATGATGCATTAGAACCTTTTATTGACGCTAGAACGATGGAAATTCATCACAGTAAACACCATCAAGCGTATATCACTAATTTAAATGCCGCTTTAGAAAAACATCCAAATTTAAACCTTACACTTGAGGAAATGTTAAAGGATTTAAGCCAAGTTCCCCAAGATATTCGTGGTGCAGTTCAAAACAATGGTGGCGGTCATTTTAACCATGATTTCTTCTGGCCATTATTAAAAGTTAACCATGGTGAACAGCCAAAGGGTAAACTAATGGACGCAATCAAGGCTGAGTTCGGTTCATTTGACGCATTTAAAGAAACATTTGGCAATGCTGCTAAAACTCGTTTTGGTAGCGGTTGGGCTTGGTTAATCGTGAAAAACGGTAAATTGGTTGTTACTTCTACACCAAATCAAGATACACCACTTGCAGAAGGTATGCCTATTTTAGGCTTAGACGTTTGGGAACATGCCTATTACTTAAACTATCAAAACAGACGTCCAGATTATGTCTCAGCATTCTTTAATGTAATTAACTGGGATGTAGTTGAAAAATTATATTTAGAAGCAATTTAAGCTTTGATTAAGGGTTAGGAAGTCCTAATCCTTTTTTATTTCTTAAATAGAAAAGGGCTTTTCATAATTGATATGAATTGCCCTTTTCTAATCTTTCTTATTCTATTGATTTTAATATCGAATTATAAAAACTTAGACTTCTTGTGTTTCAATTACTGCATAATCGCCATCTTTTCTTAAATAGACAACGTTTGTTTTATTTGTTTCTTTATCAAGATAAACATAGAATGAGTGGCCTAATAGCTCCATCGCTGCAATTGCTTCATCAGTACTCATTGGCTTTAGCTCAACTTTTTTATTTTTAACAAGCTGTGTTGCAAGTACTTCCTTTTCCAATGACTCAGCATCAAATTCTCTGCTATAAGCCTGTTTGATCCCTTCTTTTTCCAAATTATTTTTAAGCTTATCCTTATATCTCCTAATCTGAGCAATCAACTTATCATTAGCTTTATCAATAGCTGCATACATATCAACATCTGCTACTTCTGCACGAATGATCGTGCTTTTTGCTGGAATTGTGACTTCAACTTTATGGTGATCCTTATAGACTTTGCAGACAATTCTAACTTCGTGAACTACACCTGGTCCAAATACTGAAACTACTTTGGCCAACCTCTTTTCTGCGTATGCCTTTATGGCATCTGATGGAACAAATCCATTTTTACCTAAAATTTCAAATTTCATAGTCATTCTCCTTTTTCTCTTTGATTTGATTTAAGGTAACTACATATAAATCGCCCAACTGAAGTTGATCCAATATTTCAAAATCAGCTTCAGTAAGTTCGTCAAAATACAAATAAGTAAGTTGCTTATGATGTCTAATAAAATTTAAATAGAATATTTTTAAGAAAGACATATAAGCAAATGGTGATACCATCCTTCTTGTCTCAAATAACGTATGATGATAAAGTAAACCCTTTTCAATTGGGATAACGGCTGTTTTTATAACAATTGGATATCTTCTAAAACAGCGTTCACAAAGATGATGAAAGTTTACTAAGAAATAATTGTGCCAAGATCGTTTAAGCTTAATCTTCTTTAAGCAAATTTCACAAAACATACAAGCCCTCCTAATTGATATTAGTCGGGCTTGCTTTTAATTACTTTTTATAAGCCTCAACAATTTTATCAATTAAATGGCTGGGCACTTCTTCATAGCGAATAAACTCACGAGTGAATGATCCACTACCTTGGGTCATAGCTTTCAAGTCAATTGCATACTTAACGATTTCTGCTTCAGGTACTTCCGCTGAAACAACTTGGAATCCATCGGATTGATCCATTCCCAGAACTCGTCCACGACGTTTGTTCATATCGCCCATTACGTCACCAACGAATTGATCCTTAACTGTGATTTCAACTCTGACGATTGGCTCTAAAATTGTTGGTCCTGCAGTCCTAACTGCTTCCTTAAAGGCTAACGCAGCAGCAAGTTTAAAAGAAATTTCATTTGAATCAACAGCGTGATATGATCCATCGTAAAGGGTTGCTTTAACATTAATTACTGGAAATCCAGCTAATGGACCATGTTCAAATGTCTCAATTAAGCCCTTTTCAACGGCTGGGAAATAGTTCTTGGGAACTGCTCCGCCGAAGACATCCTCAGCAAACTCGAAAATTTCTTTAGTTGGTTCAAATTTGATCCAAACATGACCAAACTGTCCTGCTCCACCTGATTGTTTCTTATGCTTACCTTCAGCTTGAACCGTTTTCTTAATTGTTTCGCGGTATACAATTCTTTGATCTTCAACATCAACTTCAACCTTAAACATTGTCTTCATTCTTTCAATAATGTAGTTTAAGTGTGTCATTCCCTGACCACCAAGTAAAAGTTGGGCTGTTTCCTTATTTCTTTGAATTTCAAAAGTCGGATCTTCAATGTTTAATCTTTGAAGCGCTTGAGAAATTTTATCTTCATCATTCTTGTTTTTTGGGTTTACACCAACATAAATAACCGGTGTTGGTTTAGCAATTGGCTCGTAAATGATTGGTGATTTTGGATCAGCGATTGTATCGCCTGTTTCAATGCCATCAACTTTAGTTGTCACCGCAATATCACCAGCATGGAATATATCAACTGGTATTTGTGTTTTACCGCGAATTGTTGATAAGTTCATTATTTTTTTCGTTTCGCCTTTATTTGAAATAATAACTTCTTGACCAACTTTAAGCGTTCCTGAGTTGATCTTGATAAAGTTTACAGTTCCTAAAAATGGGTCAACTATTGTCTTATAGACGTAGCCTGAGAAAGGTTCCTCATCTTTTGTCGCTCTTGTAACTTCTACACCGTTCTTAGCATCAGTTCCAACTAGTGGTTGAAGTTCTCCTGGTGCAGGTAAATAATCAATTAGCATGTTTAATAGTGTTCTTACACCAATTGTTTTAGTTGCACTACCCACAATAATTGGAATCAATTCACCATTCATAATGCCCGCTCTTAGTCCTGCGGTCATTACTTTTGGAGGAATGGTCTCACCTGATAAATAAAGCTCCAATAATTCTTCTGATGTTTCAGCAACACTTTCAGTTATCATTGTGTTTAACTCTTCTACCTTTGGTTTTTTCTCATCCCAAATGTCTGCATCGTGACTTTCTTTTCCATCGAAAATACGTGCCTTCATTTCAACAACATTAACAAAACCTTCAAAATTGTCTTCATGTCCAATTGGAATACAAAAAGGCACGGTTTTCTTACCGAGTTTTTCTCTAATATCTTCTAGTAATTTATCAAACTTTACGTTTTCTTTGTCCATTTTATTGATCATAATAATGGTAGGAATGTTTTTCGCGCGAAGTGCACGCCACATACGTTCAGTGCCTACTTCCACGCCTTTATTGGCATCAACTAATACAACAGCACCTTTAATAATGTTTAATGCTTGATTTAAATCTCCGACAAATTCATCTCCACCTGGTAGATCTAGAAAGTTTAACTTATGATCATTCCATTCAACTGGAATCAAACTCATTGATAGACTTGATACTTTGTTCTGTTCTTCAATCATGAAGTCAGAAACTGTATTTTTCTTTTCAACTTCACCTTTTTTATCAATCGCTTTAGTTACATAAAGCAGAGCTTCAGATAGTGTTGTCTTTCCTGTTCCTAGATGTCCTAAAATTGCTATATTGCGAATTTCTCTAGTTGCATATTCTTTCATGTTAGCCTCCTGTTATCGTTTACAAATATCTTGCCTATAGTATAGCATGTTTTATACTTTAACGGAAACATTTTAACGTTTTTTTTCAGTTTTTATCCGGATAACCGTGCTATAATGTAGGCGGTGATTGTATGTTTAATAAACTTGCTATTCGTTTGATTGAATGGTATCAAAAAAAAATATCGCCTCATAGTCCACCTAGATGCCGATATCATCCAACATGTTCAGCTTATGCAAAGATATGTTATGAACGCTTTAACTTTTTTAAAGCATCTTTTTTAACGGCCAAAAGAATCTTAAAGTGCAATCCGTTGTTTAAACCAAAATACGATCCACCACCAGAGAAAAAAATTAAGCCACCTCGCAAATAAACTAGTAGTTGTTAGGTGGCAAACTGAATAGATTAACTTATAATATATAGTCAAACTTCCATCTTCACAAAAGGGGTTTG
>JBAYPP010000019.1:0-12180 GCA_041677585.1 Acholeplasmataceae bacterium | reverse complement strand
GTATACCCAAGCATTTTCGCTACCATTATGGCGACTCTTAAGCCCGTATAAGATCCCGGACCAATGCCAACAATGATTTCGTCTAAATCAGTTAACTTGATTTTATTTCGCTGCAAGACTTGACTGATTCGATCAACTAAATATTTTGCATGATCTTTTTGGGCTATTCTAATGCTGTAATCAACCAATTCTTTGTTTTTTGAATAACCGATAAACATGACATTGCTTGAAACATCAAACATTAAGACCTTCATATTACTTCAACCGCCCTTTTGCATGGATAACCGATACAAGTCATTTTGATTTTTCTTTGTTCAACATTAATCTGCTCGAATTCAACCAATAAGTAATCCTTCGGCAAGAAATCTTTAACTTGAAATGGCCACTCAATGACGATCATTCCCTTACCATCAATGTATTCTTCTAAATCAAAATCCTGTCCGACTTCAGTCAAACGATATAAGTCAAGGTGGTATAATGCATATAAATACGATTTTGACGAATATTTTTTCATAATCGTAAAGGTTGGGCTATTAACAATTTCAGTTACACCCAATGCTTTTGCAATTCCTTTTGTTAGTGTTGTCTTTCCCGTACCTAAATCACCATCTAGTAATATTACAATTCTTTCTTCTTTTTTTAACAATAAACCTAATTCATAGCCTAACATTTCTGTCTCGCGGGCATTATTTGTTATTCTTGTTTTCATATTGCCTACCTTTTAATGCCTAATAATTTAAACATCTCTTTCTTGTATGCTTCAACACCGGGTTGATCAAAGGGGTTAAGCCCTAATAAATAAGCCGACATTGCACACGCCTTTTCAAAAAAATAAACTAAGTAGCCAAATGCATATGCATCCAGTTTAGGAATTTGAATCAATAAATTGGGAACCCCTCCGGAAACATGAGCAATCATCGTTCCCTTTAGGGCTTGATGATTAATATAGGAAACATTCATCTTTTCTAAATCTGCAAGACCGTCTGTCTGATCACTAGCTTTGGCAACCTGGAGATCTTCATTACTTTCTAAGACTTGTATGATTGTTTCAAATAAATGTCTTTCTCCTTCTTGAACATATTGACCAATTGAATGAAGATCGGTTGTATAGCTTGCGCTCGCGGGAAAAAGACCCTTGTTTTCTTTTCCTTCTGATTCACCAAAAAGCTGTTTCCACCATTCATTTAAATAAACTAACCCTGGTTCATAATTTGCAAGCAATTCAATTTTGAAGCCTTGTTTGTATAATAAATAGCGATGAGCCGCATAAAGATAGGCTTCATTTTCGGTTAATTCTGGTTTTAAATACTTGTCATATGCAGCCTGTGCACCCTTCATTATTTGTGCTATATCAAGACCGGCGACCGCAAACGGCAATAAACCAACAGCTGTCAATACGCTAAATCTTCCACCAATATTATCGGAAATGATAAACCGCTGATAATTGTTTTGTTGAGCCATTTTGAACAATGCTCCGCGTTCTTTGTCGGTTGTTGCGTAAATTCTTTGGGCTGCTTCCTGCTCGCCATATTTTTCAACTAACAGTTTTTTTAAAAAGCGAAAGGAAATCGCCGGCTCAGTTGTTGTTCCTGATTTGGAAATAATATTTACGCTAAAGTCTTTATCCTTCAAATACGAAAATAACTGGGCATGATAATCAGCCGAAAGATGATGTCCTGCAAAAACAATTTCTGTTTTTTGTTTTGCAAAAATTGGACTAAGCATATGTAACCCTGCTTTTGCCCCTAAATATGAACCGCCAATGCCAACAACGACTAAGACGTCACTTTGTGCTTGAATTTTCTTTGCAGCCTTTCTGATTTCATTAAACTCTGTCTGATCATAATCAACTGGTAAATTAAGCCACCCTAAAAAATCTGATCCCTGACCCGTTCTTTGATGCAAGCTATTGTGTAGTTCGCTTATTCTTGTTTGCAGTGAAGCTACATCGGTTTTTAAAAACGGAGTTACATGCTTTAACTCTAGTTTTAAATAGTTCATTTTTGGTCCTCCATTTTTTTCTTGGCCTTATCCACCCAATGTGGTAAAGTTTTCTTTAATGAATTGAATCCAATTCTAATCTTGACCATTTTTTTAATTCTTGGATGTTGTTGATTGGCCTTCTTGTAGCTTAATCTTAATTTTTTGTTTTCTGCATCAATTTCAATAATCTGCGCTTCGATTTGATCACCAACAGAAAAAATGTCTTCGATTGAAGCAATAAAGAAATCTGAAATTTCCGAAATGTGGATTAATCCAACATAACCCTGATAAGAAATGAATACTCCATAAGCTTGAATTCCTGTGACTTCACATATCACGATATCATTAATTTTCATAACAAAACCTCAAACAATATTATAACATTTATTTATTGTTTGATAAAATATACCGGCTTATTTTTTATAATAACGCTATTTTTTGCCTAAAAAGCTTGTTTTTTTGAAAAGGCCTCTTTTTAAAATAAGACAAGAGAGCATTCAAAAATGACTCTCTTGTCTAAGCAAATTGATTAACTTATTTTAATAATGATTTAAACGGTTGCTAAATAAACGCCTAAGCCTCCAAGCCCAACATGGGCAGAGACAATTGGACTAATAATACCGGTTAATCTAACAGATACATCTTCTCCCAGTTGAAAGATTTCATGTTCAAGTTCTTTTGCGCGAACACTTTCATCAACATAGGCAATCCGAACAATAACCCGGCCCTTTTCCAATAACTTTTCAACTTCATTTACCAGATACAAAATAACATTACCAAAACTACGTACTTTATGTTCTAATTCTAGAACACCTTGTTTAAATCGCAAGATTGGCTTTATTTTTAGAATGTTGCCAATAAAGGCTTGAATTTTACCTAATCTGCCATTTCTTACTAATGTTTGTAAATTATTGACCGTAAAAACCAAGCTTCCTTTTTCTTTTAGTTCTTCTAACCTTGCAACACCTTCTGCTAAACTATGCCCTTCATCCAAGTATTCAACTAATCGCTCAACCAAGTAAGCTCCACCATTAATCGTTGTTTCAGAATCAATTACCATAATACGTGGATCATCCTTTAAAATCTTTTTGGCCAATTGGGCACTATTATATGTTCCACTTAATGTACTTGAAATAGTAACACATAAAACTTCATCATATTTTTTTAATTGTTCTTCAAAAGCCTTAATAAATATTTCTGGCGTTGGTTGACTTGTTTTAATTTCCTTTTTGTCATGCAATGCTTGAATAATGACATCAGGATCTAACTTTCCATCGACATACTCTGCTTGTTCAATTAAGATTTTTAAAGGTGTAACAGTGATGTGATGCTGATTTTGGAATTCTTCTGACAGACCAAAAGTAGAATCACAAACGATACCGACTTTTCTCATTTTAATTCACCCCCATAAATTATATCAAATATATCTTTCTTTTATTTGTGTTTTATTAACTGTGTTATATAATGTGAAAAAGCAGCCGAAGCCACTTTTATTTAGTCAACAGTAACAACTGCAATTATTCCGGGAACATTTTCAACGAGGAGCGTCTCAATCCCTTGTTTTAACGTGATGTCAATCGCAATGCACCCATCACAGGCACCCAACATTTTAACATAAACGATTCCGTCTTCAACACTGATAATCTCAATGTCGCCTCCGTCTCGCTGTAAATAAGGTCTTACCTTATGAATAATATCATGAACTTGTTGTGTTGTTTGATCCATCTATATCACCTCGTCTTTGCATTCTTAGTATACTTTATTCATAGTTGTTTCGCAATTGATTTGATTATGTGTTTCTTATTCTTCTAAGAACGAAATGAGGACAGTTAAAGTTACATGATTCGTTTAAATAATCAGGAATGCGTTTAAAGCCGTTAGGACTCTTGGGATCTTGATTAAACCCCCTTAAACGCAAGATTCCTGAAGCCATATCACCAACAATGTATGTATAGCGATCAAAAGCAACATCAACATATCTTTCGGTGAATTTGACAATGTCAAATCCCTCCCGATAGTTTTTTAATAATTCAAATTGTCCAATCTCAGTATCAATAATCATATTTTTTGACTCCTAACTAATAATGTCGTTTCAGCTGCAATCGCTTCTTTTCTCCCAATTGAATCCAATTTTTCATAAGTGGTGGCTTTTACGCTAACTTGGTTTTCAGAAACATTAAGCAACTTAGCAATGTTTACTCTAATCGCCTTTAAATAAGGACTTAGTTTTGGCTCTTCCAAATAAACGGTTGAATCAATATTTTGGATGATATAGCCTTGTTCTTTTACCTTTTCATATGCTTCTAGTAACATTTTTGATGATGCAATATCTTTAAATTCTTCGTTTGTATCGGGAAAGTGTGTGCCTAAATCACCTAAGGCAACCGCACCTAATAGTGCTTCTGTTATTGTATGCAATAAAACATCGGCATCACTATGTCCCAGCGCTCCCTTTGTTGCAGGAATTATAATTCCACCTAAAATTAACTTTCGATTCTCTGTTAGTTGATGAATATCAAAACTATGACCTATTCGCATTTTTTCCGTTCTTTCTAATAGACTTCTTACTATTTTTAAATCCTTGGGATAAGTTACCTTAATATTTAAATCTTCGTTTATAACCGGGACAATCCGATCATTTGGATAGAATACTTGATATACGGCAATATCATCTTCAAAGACTGTTTCTGTTTCATTATATGCTTTTCTTATCTTCTCGGTTAAGAAAGCTTGTGGCGTCTGAGCTAACAGATAATCATCACGCTTAACGCGTGCGCTTGTTTCCTTTTCTTTTAAAGCTGCGGTTACCGGTTCTGCTAGATAAGTAGCATCCTCATATGTTAATTGTTCTTCGAGCAATTGAATAGCATCCTTAGAGATAAGCGGTCTTGCTCCATCATGGATAAAAACATATGGTGTTTCAACTTCCTTTAAACCCGCTCTTACACTATCGCTTCTGGTTTTACCACCAATGACAATTTTCACGTTTTCACTTATGATTGATTCTATTGCTTTTAAATCTCGGGCTGAAACAACTAAGATCACTTTGAATCCTAGCTCCAAAAAAGCTTCAACACTATACAAGAAAAGTGGTTTATTATTAATTGACAAAACAACTTTTGATTGATTTAATCTTGTTCTAGTGCCTAGTCCTGCTGCAACAATTAAAGCTGTGTTCATAAAGACCCCTTTACATATAAATCCAGTTTTTGATCATGCGGTTCTGTCGGCAAGGATTCCACTTCTTGAAAATCATAAATAACACCAACCGTTAGTTTTGGTCTGTTATTATTAATGTATTGATCATAATAGCCTCTACCATATCCTATTCTAAAACAATCTTGGGAAATTGCAAGTGCGGGAACAAGCATAAAATCAATTCTATCTTCAAATATAGATCCGCTTATTGGCTCTGCTACGCCAAAACTGCTTGTTTTAAATTTTGTTTCTTTTGTCCAAATGTGAAAGACCATCTTGTTGTTATCAATGCGTGGTAAAAGAATTTCTTTATGATCATCTCTTAGTTTTCTTAAGTCAATTTCATTTGCCATCGGATAAAAAATGGAAACAGTTTTAGCTGTTTGATACGTCTCCATTTTTTGAATTTGGTCAATAATCGACTGAGTTTGTCTTTTCTTTTCAAGATCGCTCATGCTTTTTCTTTTTAGAAGCATTTCCAATCTAATTTCTTTTTTTGTTGTCATACGATATCTCTGTAGTAACATCCATTTCGTTCGAATTGTGGGTTTTCGGCAATCTTTAGAGCCTGAACAGCTGCTTGATATAATTGATACTCATCATGTGCATCACTGCCGCCGACTGCAATTCCCATATAGGCTTGGATCTCATCTTGGATTGATCCATAATTAACAGCTAAATTCAAGAATTCTTTGTTTGACTTGATTCCACTTGCCAGAACATCCATTTTTCTGGCGTCTGTTATTAAAACAACAAATTCAAGACCAGAGATGCGATAAACATCACCATTTTCTGTTACGAATGTTTTTCGCAAATTTTTAATATATTCCGCCATCATTAGATTGCCGATTTCGCGTCCATGTCTTTCGTTGATCTTCGGAATACTTTTTAAATTGACAACACATAACTGAAAATATCTGTTTTCTTGAAACAATTGCTTTGTTTTAACAAGTAAATCATTTTGATCTTTCAGGCTGTCAAGTTCATCAATGTTGCTTGCTTTAAAATGTTTTGTTTTTAAAGGGTTTAACGTTCCCATAATAAATGATCCTGTTTGGTCTTCAAACAAACGTTTTCCTTTTTCTTGAAACCACTGGTAATGATTGTCAACCAAAACACGAAAGGAGGTTCGATAGATTGATTTGCTGTAGGTTAAGTCTCCTAAAACAGATAAATATTTCTTTAAATCTTCGGGCTCAATTCTTCTTCTAAAATCGGTTAAGTCCATTTCATTTTTAGGTAACCCCAACATATTTACAAGACTATCGCTGGCCCAAAATATCTTTTCATCCAAATCGATATAGAATAATCCTTCGTTTGAAATATCCAGGGTTGCAATAAACTTATGTCTAATACTTTCAAGCTCACTATTTGTTTCGTTTAATTCTTTCTCGACTTTCAGTAAATCAAAGTTTGTTTTCTTTTCGCCAACACAAACTCTGCCTTTATATTTCCCAAAAACAAACACTGGCTGCATAACAAAGTGTAAAACCATTTGCTCACCAAAGGCATTTAACATCGTTAGCTCTTCAATGTCTGAATCACCCGGTTGAGCAGAATCACGATAACTAAAATAATGTACTTCCAATAATTTATTATTGATCTCGGTTTGATTAATGCTAGTAAAGCGGATGGTCTTATTGAAGATTGAAAACAGTTTCTTACCGATTACATCTTCCTTTTCTAAGTTTAATTCCTGCAGTAGACTGACCGACATGTCTTTGATTCGCTCTTTTTTATCAACAACATAATAAACATTCCAACGACTATTTTTAATTGATTTAACAAATAATTGATAGTGGTTGGCTTTCAATGATGCTGTTTTAAGCGTTGTGTACAACACAAGCAGAAAAATAAAGTACAAGAAAAAAGTATAGCCGATATAAATATTTTCATATGGCTGAACGTTTAAATAGCTTGACTGATAGAACAAAACCATCGCAACAACCATCATTGAAATGTTAAAGAAGGCTAAAACCATTCTGTATTTTAGAACTTTTTCATTTTGAATACTTTGAATCACGGCTAAAACAAGCGTAAAAAAAGTGATAATCAAAGGATATATTGGATGTTGAAACAAATTAATCACTCCTTGTTACAATGAATAACATCTTATAAATTGGGATAAACATAATGCAAAAACAATAAAGAAACCGTAACAAAAAAGGCAATGATATAAATAATGAATTGGTATTTAGCAACAAAAACAGATGCTTTTTCAGCTAGTTTTTTTCCACTAAAAAAATTGAAAGGTTGTAAAATAAAATCAATAATTTTTTTCATATTGCCTCCTATTTCATAAACATATTGAGGTATTCCATCAATTTGTCTCTGTCATTAATTTTCAATAAAATGCCTTCAATCGCAATCGAAACACTCCCCGTCTCTTCGGAGACAATGATTGTCATGCTGTCGGTAATCTCACTAATTCCCAAGCCGGCTCGGTGCCTTGAACCAATTGTTTTTGTTAAGTGCTCGCTGTTGTCTGATAAAACGAAGTATGCCGCAGCACATAAAATACTGTCACCACGAATAATGACGGCGCCATCATGTAGTGGTGTAAGTGGAGTAAAGATATTTAACAACAATTCTTTTGAAACAATACTGTTCATCATAATTGCCCGCTCGGCATACTGATCCAGTGTGTTGTGTTTTTCAATCGTGATTAAGCCACCAATTTTTTGATTGGCTAATTCAATTGTCGCGTCAACAATGCTCTGTTTTGTTTTTTCACTACCCATAATCAACTGATCAGCTCTTCTGTCTGCTTTCCACGCTGATTCTAATATTCGTCTAATATCAGGTGCCATAATGATAATTAAGACAATCGGCATCCATTCCGCTAAATAGGTTAATAGGCCTTTACTGACACCAAGATCAAGATAGTTGGCAATAAATGCTAAAAAATAAATAAACAGAAAAATGATTGTAATGCTAAACAGACGTTTATTGCTGAGTAAAAACTTAGTTAAAGCAAACACAATAACCCAGATAAAGTAAGCATCAACAATTATTTTCCAAATTTGATATCCATAAATCATAGCACCATACTCCTTTTGTTAATTATATTATATCATGATAAGGCTTTTACGTTTAATTGTTTATTTTTATAAAAAATAAGGTAAAATGAGGATAAGGAAAAGGTGTATAAATGGATAAAGCATTATTGGTAGGACTGAATTTAAGTAAAAATCAAAATGAAGCGGTTAATTCTTTAACTGAATTAAAGGGATTGGCTGAGGCACTGAATATCGCTGTTGTTGATATTGTTATGCAAAATACCAGTAGTCCAACCGCTAAATATTATATTGGCAGCGGTAAAGTTGCAGAAATCAAAATGATGATTGATACTTTAGATATTGATATCGTTATTTTTGACGATACACTTTCACCCGCTCAATTGAAAAATTTAGAAAAAGCGCTGGATATCCAAATTATCGATCGCAGTTTTTTAATCTTGTCCATTTTTGCTGAGCGAGCTCAAACAAAAGAAGCCGTCTTGGAAGTTTCTTTGGCACAAAAGTCATATTTGCTGCCTCGACTTGTGGGAATGGGTAAATCGTTATCCAGACAGGGTGGGGGAACTTATAATGCTAAGGGTCCCGGTGAAACAAAATTAGAGTTGGATCGCCGAAGATTGTTAAAAGACATTAGCAGAATCAAATTAGAGATTGCTAAAATAGAAAAAGAAAGACACTTAACCCGAC
Source organism: Acholeplasmataceae bacterium (assembly GCA_041677585.1). GTDB lineage: Bacteria > Bacillota_I > Bacilli_A > Acholeplasmatales > Acholeplasmataceae > JBAYPP01. The sequence goes on along the minus strand of JBAYPP010000019.1, from coordinate 3,292 downwards.
AAAAAAGAATTAGAAATGAAATACCGGTTGTCGCATTGGTGGGATATACTAATGCCGGTAAATCTTCATTGATGAACAGCTTAAGTCTAGAATTGGATCAAACCGAACCCGTAATTGAAAAAGATATGCTTTTTACTACCTTAGGTACAAAGGCCAAATGGCTGAAGAAGGATAATTATCCTCCCTTTATCTTAATTGATACGGTTGGCTTCATTTCAAAGCTTCCCCATGAATTAGTTCGCTCGTTTGAATCAACTTTGAGTGATGTAACCAACGCTGATCTATTGCTTCATGTTGTAGATGGTGCAGATTTCAATCAACTTCACATTGAAACGACCAAAAATGTTTTAGATCAAATAGGTGCTAGAGAGATCGAACGATTATTAGTATTGACAAAAAAAGAAATCGCCAAGGAAACGCCTCGTTTATTTGAAGACTATTTATTCGTTTCGAATCGAACAAAGGAAAGTATCCCTGAATTAGTTAACGCTATCTATACCAATATTTTCCGTGATACAAATATTTACAGTTTACATATTCCCTTTGATCGCGGCAACATTTTTTCAATCTTAAAGGAAAATTATTCTGTCTTTGATGTTCAATATTTAGATAATGGAATTCATTTAAGAGCCATCTTGACAGATCAACAAAGAGATAGATATCGCATGTATATAAAAACAGCCCAATAAGGCTGTTTCACATCATTAAATAATTGATTATCTTCTTTGTTTGCTCTACTAGAATCGAAAGCGGAAGGTGTTTAAACTGCGCCTCTGCTTGTTCCGTGCTTAAGGGGTAGTGAATAAAGATCGCATCTATTTTTTTATTCGTTTTATTTATATAAGATAGTGTTTCAAAGTATAGATAATTACAAACATAAGTTCCAGCAGAATATGAACGCTCAACATAATTATGATCTAATTGTTGATAGAGTTTTACATCATCAATTGTTGTAAAATAAGCCGTGTTTTCATCATTGTTTATTTTTTGATCTAATGGTTGATTGTTTTTGTTATCAACAATTGTCGCGTTAACATAATTAAGCGCGGTCTTTTCAATTCTAATCTTTAAAGCCCCTGCGGCTTGTCCCAGCATAATCAAAACATCGGGTTCTTCTTTTTCAATGATTTCAATCATTCTTGGTTTTACTTCGGCGAAGACAACCGGTAAAATATAAGTTTTTACCTTGCTGTTTTCCTGTTTTATTTTATTTAAAATAGCAATTGTTACATTTGATTCAATTGAACCAAACGGCTCAAAGGCAGTTAAGACAATTTTCTTCATTATTGATTCTCCAATGATTGAAAATACGTTTCTATTATTTCAATCATTTCTTCTTTTGATTTCGCTTTAACTATTTGCTGTCTTGCGGAGGATGACTGTTTTAGTCCTTTTAAATACCAAGCTCCTTGACCACGCATTTCTAAAACCGCTAAATGCTCTTTTTTTAATTCAACCAATGCTTCGAGGTGTCGAATAAACATCGCTTTTATTTCCGCATAGGTTGGTCTTTCTAATTTCTCTCCTGTTTTTAAATAATGTTCTACTTCTCTAAAGATCCATGGATTTCCTAAAGCTGCTCTTCCAATCATGACCGCATCACAACCGGTATAGTCCAGCATTTTTCTGGCTGACGGACCATCAACGATATCACCATTGCCAATTACAGGAATTCCTACATTTTCCTTTACCGCTTTAATGACATCCAAATCCGCTTTACCACTATATCCTTGCTTTCTGGTTCTAGCATGAACAATGATGGCATCAGCCCCAGCTTTTTCAATTTGCTTGGCAACTTCCACCGCATTAATGCTTTTGTCATCCCAGCCACTTCTAATTTTTACCGTCACCGGTTTTGTTACTTTTTTGACGATTGTCGCGACAATTTGATAGATTAACGCCGGATTTTTTAAAAGTGATGCTCCTGCCTGCTGTTTTAGTGCTACCTTAGGCACGGGACAACCCATGTTAATATCAATAATGTCACAATTGCTGTTCTGATCAACAAAGACAGCCGCCTGAACCATCGTTTCTAAATCGGAACCAAATATTTGTTGTGCCATTGGATGCTCCGCTTCTGTCATATACAATAAAGCCTTTGTCTTATTGTTTTGGTAAATCAAACCTTTGTCGGAAACCATTTCCGCATATAAAAGTCCTGCTCCAGTTTCTTTTGCCAAAAGTCTAAATGCGCTATTTGAAACACCAGCCATTGGTGCCAGTACTACTTTATTATTGATTTTTATCTCTCTTATTTTAAACATCATCTTCACCTTTTTTAAGCGTATAAACCGGGATTCCTTTCCGCTTTACCCGAAAATATTGCTTTGTCAATAACTATACTACTACCAAATCTATTATATATCAAAGACGAATAAACCGCATCTATGTTCATTTATGCTACAATATTAATGGAAACGAGGGAAATTATGAAAGATTATGCATTAATAGCAACAGCCTATGATCAACATGTTCGTTTTTATGTTTCAACAACAAAGAATTTAGTTGAACATGCAAGAAAAATTCATCAAACCTGGCCAACAGCGACAGCTGCTTTGGGCAGATTGTTAACCGTCTCGGCAATGATGGGTCTAATGTATAAGGGTGATGAATCTTTAACGATTAGCATTAAGGGTGATGGTCCGATTGGATCAATGCTTGTTGAGGCAAATGCCAAAGGTGAGGTTAGAGGCGATATTGCTAACCCAAATGTTTACATCAAATATGAAGATGGACCTAAAAAAGGTAAATTGAACGTTGGTACCGCTGTTGGACGTGGTTTATTGCATGTAACAAAGGATTTACAGATGAAAAGCTTCTTTACGTCATCATCTGAACTACAAACAGGCGAGATAGCTGAAGACTTTACTTACTATCTGGCAACAAGCGAACAAGTGCCTTCATCAGTTGGATTAGGTGTTTTGGTTGATACTGATCAAAGTGTTTTGGCAAGTGGCGGATTTATTCTTCAACTTATGCCTGGTTGTCCAGAAAATGTGATTGCCAAAATTGAAAAAAAGATTAGTCAACTACCACCAGTAACATCAATGTTAAACAAGCAAATGACCATTGAAGAAATGTTAAGTCTGTTAGCTGATAATACTGAAAACATCTTAGCTAAAACACCTTTAGATTACACTTGTAATTGTTCAAAAGAAAGCCTTAGTAGGTCACTTTCTGCCTTGGATGACAAAACTTTGGATGAACTTATCTTTGAAGATGAACACGCAGAAATAAAATGTCATTTCTGCCATACTGTTTATCATTTTAGTGCTGAAGAATTAATGAAAAT
>JBAYPP010000018.1:0-12647 GCA_041677585.1 Acholeplasmataceae bacterium | reverse complement strand
TCAATTTGAAAGAACGTTGATAATCGTAGATGAAGGTGCATCGGTAAACTATGTCGAAGGATGTACTGCCCCAATTTATACAACTGATTCACTACATGCTGCAATCGTTGAGATTGTCGTCCTAAAGGACGCAGCCTGTCGTTATACAACAATTCAAAACTGGTCAAACAACGTTATCAACCTCGTTACAAAAAGAGCTTTCGTTTATGAAAATGGATTAATGGAGTGGATTGACGGCAACATTGGCAGTGGTGTCAACATGAAGTATCCGGCCTGTATTCTTTTAGGTGAAAGAGCTAAAGCAACAACAATATCGGTTGCGTTTGCTGGTAAAGGTCAATGGCAAGATTCAGGTGCAAAAATGATTCATGTCGCACCAAATACGACATCAACAATTATTTCGAAATCAATTAGTCGTGGCGGTGGGTCTGTTAACTACCGCGGTAAAGTTGATTTTGGTAAAAAAGCTAAAGGTGCAAAAGCACACGTTGAATGTGATACAATCATCTTAGACGGAATTTCAACATCAGATACAGTTCCAATTAACGTCGTACGTAATAGCGATGTTTATTTAGAACACGAAGCTACTGTTTCAAAAATTAGTGAAGAGCAATTGTTCTATTTAATGAGTCGCGGTTTAACCGAAGAAGAAGCAACAGAAATGATTGTAATGGGCTTTATCGAACCATTTGCGAAAGAATTACCGATGGAATACGCAATTGAACTTAATCAATTAATTAAGCTTGAGATGGAAGGTTCAATTGGATAATTTACTTTTTAGAGTGTTTAGCATCCGTTAAACGCTCTTTTTATATGAATAAAATAAATTAAAAATAATTTACTTCATTTTTAGACAACAAAGGTATAATAAAAGTGGAGAGTGGAAGATGAATAAGATAAAAGGAATGCTGTTTATTGTAATCTTAATCTTACTTTTAAGTGGCTGTCTCAAGATTGAAAAAAGAGACGCTCAATTAGCATTTGCTGATCACGTCTCAGAAACAGAAAGCAAATATATTGATTTTCAATCACTTTTAAACAATTTACAGGTCAACTATGTTCAAAGTAACTTTAAAGTCATTAATCAATTGTTTGGTCAATCACAATCAGCAACCGGTTCAGGATTCATTTTTTTTGAAGATGAAGCTTTTTACTATTTATTAACAAATGAACATGTAGTAAATAATGATGACAACCTCTTTCAAACAATCAAGTTAATGGATTATCAAGATGAAGAGTTTACGGCAATAATGATGTTTTCTCTAAAAGAATATGATCTAGCGGTGCTAAGAATGGAGAAAACAGCAAAACCATTTCCTATTGTTCCATTAGCTAATGATGATGCAAAAATTAATGATAATGTCTATGTCATTGGCAATCCAAAACATCAAGTCAATACGATCACGATCGGTAGAGTATTGGCCTTTGCACTCGTTACAATTAAAAGCGAAGGCTATATTCCTTTTGAAGTTATTGTTTCCTCAGCTCCGGTTCAACATGGAAGCAGTGGCGGAATGATGATTGATGAAAGCGGACAGTTAGTGGCGGTTGTATATGCCGGCAATGTGTCGGGCAGCGTCTTTTCCACTCAATCATTCGCAATACCAATCAGCAAGGTTCGCGAATTTTTGCAGGTAAATAATTTTTCTTTAGGAGGACAGTAAAATGAAAAAATTCTTTTTATTTCTTCTCTTAATTTCAAGCTTTTTCCTAAGTGGCTGTACGTATGTAATGTATGAAAACGCAGCAGAAGGAAGAGCGTTAAATCGTTATATACAACGCGACTTATTTAGACATGATAATTTCACAACATATGTTAACGATATTTACAAGAAACACGTTCAACAAACCCTAAAAGTAGAATATACAATAACACCACTTTTTGGTGAATCACAAGTCACATACTTAACAGCAACAATCATTGAACAATCATCATCGTCAAATTATGTTTATGCAATAATGCCTTTAATGCCGATCGACGCTACGATTGGAACTAAAACAGGTGTGATTGTTTATGATTATGTCAATGATGATTACACGGCCGCAATTATTGATCTTTCAGAAGAACTGGGCATAATGTTAATTAGATATAAGACAGCGACAACCACCTATACTTTAGCTAATAACAGGACTATTATATTTCCACTAGAAGGACAAGTTGTTTCGGTTGTTGGCGCGCAAAATCAAACAAACAATCGAGTTGAATTAGGGATTATTGATCAAGTAGACCAAGCGTTCATTTACATAAGATCGTCATCTGAACAATCTGGTAATGGTTCAGTCGTCTTAAACATTTATTATGAATGGATTGGAATCCAAATTGCAGTTGATGGAAATATAATCAAAGTTATACCAGCTGAAACAATCATTGATTGGATAAATAGCCGATAAAAAAAAGCCTAATTAAAGGCTTTTATAAAATTAAGGATTCCAAGAGCGATAATGCATATTGATAATGAAATGAGGGGTAATATTCTTTATTGTGGAGATAATAAAGTGATTTTGTTTTGTTTGCGTATAGGACATTGATTACACTTACTCTTACAAAACTGTGTTTATCAAAAACAACTTGATCCGCTTTTTCGATTAACTCACCTGTAATTTCATCAACAAGTTTAATTTGAAGGACAACATAACTTGAGAAGCGTTTCCTATCGGTTCTTAAAGATTCTTCAATTTGATTGATTGCATTTGAAACAAACGGATTTTCAAATGTGGCATTATCATCTTTTAATAGAACAATAACTTCTAATGAACCTCTTTTTAAAGCTAACTCTTTTGGATCACGGATATGACGATAGGCAATTAAGAAATCTTGATTATCTTTATACGGTTTAAATTTTTGTTCAATGATCCTTTGGACAAAAGCTGCCGAGGCAAGATTGTAATCTGTCTTTTTAACCAATTCCTTACCTTCTTTTAAGCGGATCCATTGATAAACGGTTGCATAATAAACAATTCTTGGTCTAAACCAAAGCGCTACACCAACAAAGACAACAGAAAGACCCAAGATAATACTTAGTTTCATATCTTCATTAAGCTTTAATAAAACCCAAGACAAAACAACTGCAGCAATATAAATTGTTAATGCAATGAGAAAGGTAACAAAATAAAATACTCTTTTTTGCTTAACTTGTTCCATCAAATCACTCCGATCCTTGATATTATAACATATTTTGAAGGTAAAAAAGGTAGTAAAGATGAAAGATAAGATAATAAAACACAATTTATTGGTAATTAATCAGAAGAACTTTTGCGAAAAGGTTCTCTTTTTATTTACAAGTGAATTCGAATACATGCATATGACCGCAAATGGAACCGAAATTCATCAAACCAAGGAAGTATTTACTGTCTCAACCGGAATTATGCAAACTGTTAAGTATTTATGTCTTACGCACCTATTTGCTTATGAGGGATATAAAAAAGCAATCAATTTTTTATTTGCCAGGAAGCAAAGAATACCAATTTGTATTTCTGAAACATTAGCATTGATTCCAACTGAACGAATTCGTAACTATGAAAATATTTGGGTTAATCCCCATCAAATAAAAAGCATTACCAAAGTGGAGAGCAAAACATTGATCGAATTCAATAGCGGCAAAAGAATCATTGTTGCAATTTCGAAAAAAGCAATTGAAAATAGCCTTAAACTCATCACTGAAATCCAGAACCATAAATTAAAGATTTATGGCATTTAATAGCAATCATCAAAAAAGAGTGTTATAATAGAGTCGTAAAAAATCTAATTGATTTTATGATGGAGGTATATTTTGAAAAAGACCATAAGCGACATCGAACTAAAAAATAAAAAAGTATTGATTAGGGTTGACTTTAACGTTCCAATTCAAGAGGGTGTTATTACTGATGACAATCGAATCAGGGAAGCTTTACCAACAATTGAGTATGTAATTAAGCACGGTGGTAAAGCAATTGTATTTTCGCACCTAGGCCGAATTAAGGATGAAAGCGATAAAGAAAGCAATAGCTTGCTAATCGTCAGTAAAAGATTAAGTGAACTGATTGATAAAGAAGTTATATTTATACCTGAAACCAAGGGAGAAGCATTAGAAAATGCGATCAATCAACTTAAGCCAGGTGATATTTTAATGTTTGAAAATACTCGTTTTGAGGATATAGACGGTAAAAAGGAAAGTAAAAATGATCCTGAGTTAGGTCAATATTGGGCTTCATTAGGCGATATATTTGTTAATGACGCTTTTGGTACTGCTCATAGAAGTCATGCTTCAAATGTTGGAATCGCTTCAAACATCAAAACAACCGTTGCTGGTTTCTTATTGGAGAAGGAAATAAAGTTTATTGGTGAGTCATTAGAGAACCCACAAAGACCATTTGTTGCAATTTTAGGTGGGGCAAAAATTTCCGATAAAATTGGCGTTATTGAAAATTTATTAAAGATTGCTGACCATATTTTAGTTGGTGGAGCAATGGGCTATACGTTTATGCGTGCTTTAGGTCAAGAAACGGGTACTAGCTTAGTTGAAGAAGATAAAATTGAACTGGCTAAGTATTTACTTGAAAAAGGCAATGGGAAAATTATAATTAGTCAGGATGTTATCGTTACAAAAACATTCGACAAAGATGCAGAGAAATTTGTTCGTCAGTATACTGAAATCCAGGCAGATGAAATGGGAATGGATATTGGACCACAAACAATAAAACTATTTACTTCCTATGTTGAAAAAGCAAGAACGGTTATTTGGAACGGACCACTTGGTGTTTTTGAATTCCCTCGTTTTGCCGAAGGAACAAAACAGCTAGCAGTCGCTATTGGTAAATTGCATGATCAAGCAACAACAATTGTTGGTGGTGGAGATTCAGCAGCAGCAGTTATTCAGTACGGCCTAAAAGATAGCTTTTCACATATTTCAACCGGAGGAGGTGCATCACTTGAATATCTTGAAGGTAAGGTCTTACCAGGTATTCAATGTGTAGATGAAAAATGATGGACTTAGGAAAGAAGATTCGCGAATTAAGATTAGGCAATCATTTAACACAAGAAGAATTAGCTAACCGCTTGGAACTAACTAAGGGTTATATTTCTCAGTTGGAAAACAATTTAACATCACCTTCGATGCAAACATTGTTTTCAATTCTAGAAGTGCTTGGAACAGATGTGCACGAATTCTTCAGCAAAGAAGAAGATCAAAAGGTTGTCTTTAAAAAAGATGAGTTTTACGAAAAAGAAAATGAACATTTGCGACATATGATTAGCTGGATTGTTCCTAATGCTTTAAAATATGAAATGGAACCGATTATCATCGAAATTGAACCAGGTGGACAATCGGAGATTGATGATCCACATGCCGGTGAAGAATTTGGCTATGTCCTAGAAGGACAGATCGTTGTTGTGTTTAACAGAAAAAGATACATTGTCCGTAAAGGTGAAACATTTTACTATTTAGCAAACAAGGAACACTATTTAGTTAATGCAAGTCAACAAAACGCAAAAGTATTGTGGATTAGTACTCCACCAATGTTTTAGGAGGAAGGTATGTTTGTAATCGAAAAAGAAGTCACAATCAAAAGCACAAGAGGACTACATGCAACGATCGCAGCGAAAGTAGTACAAGCTACCTCAAAATATGCCGTTGATATCGAGTTGCACTATCAGGACATCGTTATTGACCTTAAGTCGATCTTATCCTTAATGTCGCTTGCTGTTCCCTATGGGGAAAATGTTCGCATTGTTGCTAAAGGACATCTTGCTGAAGAAGCAATCGAAGATGTATTATCTATACTGGGGTGAAAGATATGAAAAGAATTCCATTCATTGCCGGAAACTGGAAAATGTACAAAATTAAAGATGAAGCTTATGAGTTTGTCTATGCAGTTAACCAGCAATTACCAAATCGTGAAGAAATCGAAACCGTTATTTGTGCACCAGCACCATATTTAAAGGACCTTGTTAAACGTGAAGGCGAAAACCTAAGAATTGGCGCACAAAATATGCACCAAAATGTTGAAGGAGCCTATACAGGTGAAACATCTGGAGTAATGCTTCGTTCAGTTGGTGTTGAATATGTTATTTTAGGACACAGCGAAAGACGAACTTATTTCCATGAGACAGATGAATTGGTGAACTTAAAACTGATTGCCGCCTTAAAATGCGATTTAATCCCTATTTTATGTGTTGGTGAAGCATTGGAAACACGTGAAGCAGGAAAAACAAACAGTTTTGTCAAAAAACAAATTGTTCAAGCATTTGAAAACATAAGTGAAGAAGAAGCATTAAGGACAATTATTGCTTATGAACCTATTTGGGCAATCGGAACAGGGAAGAATGCCACACCACAACAAGCAAATGAAACAATTGGCGCGATTAGATCAGTCTTAAAAGAGCTGTTTTCCGGTGAAACCAGTGAAGCAATCCGGATTATCTATGGTGGTTCAGTAAATACTAAAAACGCAAAAGAATTGCTAAGTCAACCAGAAATTGATGGAGCCTTAGTTGGTGGAGCATCATTGGATGCACAGGCATTTTTAGAAATTGTCAAAGCGGCAGAATAATAAAATTAGTAAATAAAAAAAGATTGACTTCGATATGAAATCAATCTTTTTGTTTTTGTCTTTAACGGTTGTAGAATTCAACGATTAATTGCTCGCTAACTTCTGTCAAGAACTCATTTCTTTCTGGATAACGAACGAATGTTCCAACGTTAGTGTCTTTGTCATAAAGAACATAATCAACTGATGAATACTGTCCTTCAAGTGCTTCTTTGACAACAACTAAGTCTTTTGAACGCTCACGTAAAGCTATCTTTTGACCTGGTGTTAAACGATAAGATGGAATATTAATCTTCTTACCATCAACTAAGAAATGACCATGGTTAACTAGTTGGCGCGCCTGTGCTCTTGTTTTTGCAAGACCTAAGCGATAAACGACGTTATCTAAACGTGACTCAAGTAGTTTTAAGAAATTTTCACCTTGAATACCCTTCATCTTAGCAGCTTCAGTAAATGTTTTCTTAAACTGTTTCTCAGAAACACCATAAGTATAACGAACTTTTTGTTTCTCTTGAAGCTGTTGACCGTAGTCGCTTAATTTAGAACGTCTTTGTCCGTGTTGACCTGGTGGATATGGACGTTTCTTTAATTCTTTTCCAGTCTCGGAAATCGAATAGTTTAGGCGACGCGAAATCTTCCATGTTGAACCTGTGAATCGTGACATAAATTTTACCTCCTTTTTTGTTTTGGTGGTAAAAAATACAATTAGATTTTAATGATAATCCCGATGTTCTTTTCACCTTAAAGCAGAAAGGTTACTAGGGGCTCCTAAAGGTAGGGATTTTTCAATAAAAGCTGTTTGCCTGCTTTTTACCGACTGATATATTTTACCCTAAAGGGTACTAAATGTCAACTTATAACTTTTTATAATTAACAATCTTAAATCAAACTAATCATTAAAGCAACAAATGCTTCCAAAAATGAGACGGTCTTTAAATCAAATCGGTCAATTGTTGGGCTGTCAACATCTAAAACGCCAAACAACATGCCGTTTACAATAATCGGAACGACAACTTCTGATTGACTGTTCGCATCACATGCAATATGACCATCAAACGCATGGACATCTTTTACAACAATCGTTTCTTGTTTTAAAGCTGCCGTACCGCAAACACCTGCGCCTAATTCGATTAAAGCACAAGCAACTTTCCCCTGAAAGGGACCAACGGTTAGATTTTTACCGTCATATAAATAGAAACCAACCCAGTTTATGTCATCTAACACTTCATTTAGGAAGGCAGCTGCGTTCGCTAAAAAGGAAGCCATATTTGGCTGTTTATATAATAAATTTTTTGCCAATTGAAGCATTTCATCTTTTTTCATTTCTATCACCAATAAAATTGTATCATACTATGGTAAAATAATACATGGTGATAGCATGCAAAAATTACTTTTCATTCGCTTTGGTGATTTATTACTAAAGGGAAAAAATAAACGTTTTTTTATTCAAGCAATTAGAAAACATCTACAGCATAAGCTAAAAGACTTTGTTGTCGCTTTTGATCACAGGCATGATTCCAGCTATCTTAAATATCAAGAAGAAGATGAAGCCATCATTATAAAACTGCTACAGGAAATTCCTGGGCTTTATTCGTTTAGTAAAGTATACGCAACCAATAAAACAATAGAAAGCGTTGTTGAAACTGCGATTAAGCTAGTTAATGAAGTACTTACGGAAAATGATCAAACTTTCAAAATCGAAACAAACAGAGCAGATAAAACATTCCCAACTTCAAGTTTAGAGTTTACTCAAACGGTTGCACCATTGATTCTAAACGGTCTTGATAAAAAAGTTAAAGTTGCAATCAAAAAACCAAAGTATACTTTAAAGATTGATATTAGACAAGACTATGCTTATTTGAATATTGGTCAAATTAAAGGCATGGGTGGCTTTCCCTATGGTTCAATGGGCAAGGGCTTAATGTTAACCAGCGGTGGAATTGACAGTCCTGTGGCTAGTTACTTGGCAATCAAGCAAGGTATTGATGTTTCATTACTGCACTTTGAATCAACACCTTTGACTCCACTTGAATCAGTCCAGAAAGTTATCGATATTGCAAAAAAGCTAAGCAAATATACAATTGATGGAAAGATTACTCTTCATTTAGTGCCTTTTATTAGAATTCATCAAGATATTCTATCAAACATTCCAGAGCAATATTCAATTACGATAATGCGTAGAATGATGTATCGAATTGCCGACAAGTTTATGGATGCTAATAATATTCAAGCGATGATCAATGGTGAATCAGTCGGTCAAGTAGCAAGTCAAACATTAGAAAGCATGAATGTTGTTGAAGCTGTTACTGTTAAACCAATCTTAAGACCGGTGATTACATATGATAAAATAGATATTATTGAACTTGCAAAAAGGATTGAAACATTTGATATTTCGATTAGACCATTTGAAGATTGTTGCAGTATATATGTGCCGAAAAACCCTGTTACAAGGCCAAAAACGTATATTGCTGAACGATATGAAGAGAAGCTTGATTTAGATATAACAAAAACAATTGAGAACATTATAACAATCAAGGTTTCACCAAATAGTCAAATTAATCTATCAGACTATGGTTTTGATGTTCAAGAAGCTTTTCAAGCATTAGGAGAGTTGAAAATATGATTGAGTCAAAGCAAAACAATAAATTTAAGCTATGGCAAAAATTGAAACTAAAAAAACATCGCGATGAACACAATGCTTTTTTAGTCTATGGCGATCACTTGATTGAACAAGCAAAAAAGAAGAGGGCAATCATTGAACTTATTACAACCAATCCCAAAATTGAAGGAACCTTAATCAGTAAGCCTTTAATGAACTTATTATCGCAAACAGAAACACCTTTTGAAAGTATGGCAATCTGCAAGAAAATCAATCAACCAATCAAAAGCAATAAAGTCTTGTTGTTAGACAACGTTCAAGATCCAGACAATGTGGGCTCATTGATTCGTTCTGCCGTTGCCTTTGGTTTTAGGCATATCATTTTAGGTCTTCAATCAGCTGACCTTTATAATGAAAAAACAATCCGTGCATCACAAGGTTTAATTTTTGAAGTATTTGTTGAAAGAAGGCCATTGGAAGAAGCAATTCTAAAGTTAAAGAAAGATGGTTATTCAATTGTTTGTGCGGATGCACACGAAAAAGAAACAAGTGCTGAAGTTAAGAAAATTGGCTTAGTATTGGGCAATGAAGGAGCAGGTGTTCAACCTAAAATTAAAGATCTAAGCGATTTTTTCGTCCGAATTGAAACCGAAAACGTTGAGAGTCTGAACGTAAATGCTGCCGGTGCAATCTTAATGTATAATTGGAGGGACTTATGAGAAAAGTAATTACGGGTTTCTTAAACCAGGAAAAACTAACTTTTGATGAGTACATCAAGCGAGTAAAAACACTGAGAATAAATCAGATTAGTTTAAGTCATTTTAACAAGAAGCCTTTATCGGAGATAAATAAAGATGATTTTAAAGAGCTTCAGGATACAATTAGAAAAGAAAAATTAAGAATTTACTTAATGAAAGTAGAACACGAATGGTTAAACATAAGTGATGAAGATACTCATATTGAAGCACTTGGCAATTTAGAAACTGTGGTTAAGCACGCAGTCAAATTAAAGGCAGAGGGAATTGTCTTTAAAGCTCCATTTATTGATGACGCAATAAAAGAGGCGGAGTTTATCCAAACACAATTTAAACCATTCTTTGATCTAGCGATCAAGGCAAGACTAGAATTCTATCTTGAACCACATCAAAATCAAACTTCAAATACGTACGCGTATTTATTTAAAAAGCATAAATGGGATATTCAAAAAATCGTCTTTATTCCCGAATACATGTTAAAGAATAACGAGTCAACAACAACCAACTATCGGATTCTAAAGCCATTTATGGGTTTATTGTACGTCAATGATTTTGATTTTGAATTAAAACCGCAGCTAATCGGTTTTGGTAAAACAGATATTTTAAAAATTCTAAAGAGAATCAAAAGAGATAACTTAAGTGTTTCCTATTTAATTGACACGAAATTTGAACAAATGTACTACTCGGAAAAGCCAAAACAAAGTTTTCTGCAGAAGTTTTTTAGAAAAAAAGATAAATCAAAGGCAGAACTAACAGAAATGCAAGCACGACTTTTTCCCAATGATCAAGAAAAAAATGTCACCTATAGCGACATTTTAGAAAACCAAATTAAAGTTATCGAAAAACTTATTCGTTAGTTTCTTCCTCTGCAATCTCATATTCAAAAGCAGGCTTGGCATTCGGTAAATGATCAAACAACTTGCTGACATATAAAATGCCATTTAAATGATCATATTCATGCTGGAAAACTATTGCGATATAACCGGATACAGTAAAAGAAACTGAAGACAGGCGATCATGTTCTTGATCATATGCCAATCCTTCAACCTTGATTGTTTCATATCTCGGTGTTAAACCTTCCGTGATTCGATCAACACTTAAGCAGCCCTCACCGCCTGGTAGATAGATAATGTTGTTGCCAACAGGTGTAATTACCGGATTAACAAAAGCGAAACTATAGAGGTTGTTATCCAAATCAGGAGCATGAACAGCAAACATCCTTTTTGACACATTAATCTGTGGAGCCGCCAATCCAACCCCAGGACGTAGTCCGTATTTTTCGACCATTTCTGGATCTTGTGAGTTTTTAACATATTCAAGTAAATCGACTAAAGTTTTTTTGTCGGCACCACTTAAAGGAAGAACAACTTCTTTAGCAACCGTTGTTAAGGTTTTATGTCCCTCGCGGATAATATCCTTCATTAAAATCATATTTTCACCTTCTCAATAATATTATAGCATAATGAAACTTATTGCCGCATTTAGAAAGAGTTTAATTTTATTTATAATATAATTAACAAAATTAAAGCATCAACAATGAAAGGAAGATTCAGATGACTGAGTTAGTAATGCAAGCATACAATGTTTTAGTTGAATTTAAAAAACATCCCTTCTATCTTGAATTACGCAAACTAGATCAGGAAATAGAAGTTAGACACAAAGAATTAATTGATCAATTTAATGAAGCAAAAATAAAATATGATCTAGTTCTTGAACAAGGTGGAAAATATCATCCCGATTTTAAAGAAACAATAAAAACACTAAGTACGATTAAAGCGGAATTATATGCAAAAATGGAAGTACAACGTTACTTTGAGTTAGAGCAACAATTCCAAGCCTTGATAAATGAATTTTTAGGTGAGATGGCAAATAGCATTTCACCCTACATACAAACACCCAATAAACTAAATTTATTAAAGAAAAAAGGACACCATGGAGGTCATCATGGAAATTAAACGCATGTCTTACATTGTTATTTATCAGGGAAAACACATTTTAGAACGACTAAGCAAACTACCAGTTGATGTAGCTTACGTCTCTAAGAAACTTCACTATGCAGTTATTTACGCGGATAAAGAACAAGAAAAAAATCTAAAGAAGCAATTAAAAGAAGTAAAAGGGTTTAAGTTTTTTGGACCCTCGCATTTATATGATGAAAATTTAAATTTCACTGTTAAGTAAAAAGACTTGACACCTAATAAAAAAAGAGTATAATATAAGCGTAATTAAAATCAGAAAGTGAGTGATACTATGGCAGTAAGACTACGCCTACAGCGTTATGGTTCAAACAAAAAACCATTTTACCGTGTTGTCGCAAGTGAATCAAAAAAACCGAGAGATGGACGTTTCTTAGAAATTATTGGTACATATGATCCACTAATCGGCAAAGTTCAATTGGATTCAGAAAAAGTACAAAAATGGCTTGAACAAGGAGCACAACCAACCGACACTGTTAAGAGTTTATTTAAAAAGTACAACATCAAAAATAAATAAAGGGGAATAGAATTATGGCGATTGATTTTGAAAAACTCATAAAAAATATAATAGTGCCATTAGTTGTTAACCCAGATGATGTTTTAGTAAAGATACTTTCAACCGACAGTGATCATATTACCATTCAATTACTAGTGCATAAAGATGATTTGGGACGTGTAATTGGCAAAGGCGGGAAAATAGCTGGTGCGATGCGCACGATTGTTTACGCTGGAGCATCTAAAGAAGGCAAACGCATTCAAATTGATATAGATTCATTTTAAGGAGACTTGATG
>JBAYPP010000017.1:0-12653 GCA_041677585.1 Acholeplasmataceae bacterium | reverse complement strand
AGGTTATTCGAGATTTAGTGTTTTTGTATGTAGGGTTGAATAAAGGCTATTCGAGTTAAATTATAATGATTTGCCACTTAACGTCTATATTAAGCCGAGTTTGAATAAAATTAAACGTTCCATTTAATAAAGGTTTATTGTCTAATTCATCAGATAAATCTATCTCATCAATGTTTCTGTTTGATAAATGTATACATAATAATAAATAATCTCTATCTTTAGCAATAATTAAATTAAATATTTCTTTTAAATTGAACTGATACCAAAAACCTGTACTTAGTGTAAACTAATATATATGCAGGAGGAATTGTATCATGAAGAAGTATCAAGACATTAATGCTAAAATGTTTGACAAATGGGTCAAAGAAGGCTGGGAATGGGGCATTCCGATTACTGAAGAACAATATAGAGAAGCTAAAAAAGGTAATTGGGAAATGTTGTTAACGCCCATTAAACCAGTTCCAAAAAACTGGTTTCCTGATGTTAATGGAATCAAGGTGCTAGGTCTAGCAAGTGGAGGTGGTCAACAGATGCCAATTTTTGTGGCACTTGGTGCTGATGTTACTTGTCTTGACTATTCAGATGAGCAATTAGAAAGTGAAAGAATGGTTGCCGAAAGAGAAGGATATCATATAACTTTAGTAAAAGCCGATATGACTCAACCACTTCCTTTTCAGGATGAAGAGTTTGATTTAATCTTTCATCCTGTTTCAAATGTTTATATTGAAGAAGTAGAACCCGTTTTTAAGGAGTGTTACCGGACATTAAAAAAAGGAGGCATTTTATTATCTGGACTTGATAATGGTCTTAATTTTGCGTTTGATGATGAAGAGGGCAGGATTGCGTTCCCACTACCCTTCAATCCGTTAAAAGATCCGGAGCAATATAAATTTATGATTGAAAACGACTATGGCATTCAATTTAGTCATGACCTAGAAGAACAGATAGGTGGTCAATTAAAAGCTGGCCTAACATTAGTTGATTTATATGAGGATACTAATAATACAGGTTATCTAAAAGAAAAAAACATTCCGACATTTACAGCAACTAAAGCAGTAAAGAAGTAATTAATTTTTCATAAAATAGATTTTGAAACAATAGGTAAAACTTATAATATTCAAATGCAACATTCAAGTGTTGCGTTTTCATTTTCTTAAGGTTCTAATATAATCCTTTAGATGCTGGGGAATACGATTTGATTCAATAATTTTTTGAATTGTTTTTTGATGTGTCCAGATAGGTAATCTTTGATTGACTAGTATCTCAATAACTGGATCGGGATAGCTTACCAGCATGGTAGCATATGCCCATGCAACAGCCATTTGTGTGTAATATTCTGGGTGCTTTAATTGGCTTAGCAATCTGATTGAATCAACAATCATATCATCAATTAAAAAATGACTTAAGACGATAACTGCCACAATTCGATTCAAATACTGATCATTTTTTTTCGCATAAGAGTTCATTAGCGCTAATACTTTTTTAGGGTATTTTTTTGTGATCATGAATTTCTGACACAAACTATCAACGACACTCCATTCGCCTGCATGCTCTGCAGCCTGCTTAAAATAAAAGATAGCGTCATCAATATCTTTGATAAAGCCAATCAAATACGTTTCTATGATATCCAATTCATATATGTCTATTCGTTTTGAATCAAGAAATTCTTTTGACCCATGTTTCTGAATCAACTTGGAAATATCCTTTAGTTTTGGATAGGATACGCCTAAACTAGGATTTCTTTCTGTGGTGACCTTACTTAAATCTTTTTCTGTTTTTCCGGTATACTGATATAAATATTCTAAAACGTCTTGTCTTGTCAAAATAATCACCCATTCTATTTGCAAACAATATAAGATAAAGCCAAGCATAATAAATAAAGGCATCTTTCTCTATGTGTAAAATATAGCATAATAGCGGTTGTATTGTCAAAATATATCTTATCAATAAAACAGGCAAAAAGTGGAACCATGTATCAAACATAGTTCCACTTTGTAGTAATAAAATCTATGAACGCTATAAGCTAAAACTATTTTCTAATTGAAACAGCAATGCCTAGTGCTTCACTGCCTGTATGGATTGCAAGTGCGGGAGTAATCTGTGAAACGTTAAACTCATTAATATGAGGTAATTTTTCCTTAATAACTCTTGAAAATAAATCTAGATCCAATTTTGAATTACTATTCATCAGAGTAACATCATAACTTTTATGATTACCGACAAATGCAACAACCTCTTCAATCAACTGATTGACTGCCTTCTGATAGCCCCTTAATTTCTTTACAGTATAATAGACTCCATTAGTATTGCATGTGATGACAGGCTTAATCTTTAAGATATCAGCAACAGTTGCTGACACTAAACCAATTCTACCGCCTCTTTTCAAATAGACTAGTTTATTGACTGTAAAAAAGACTTTCTTAAAGCTTAAACGAGCATTTATCGTGTCTATAATTGTTTTAAAGTCTTTACCTTCATTTATTAACTCTATGGCTTCTAAAGAACTATAACCGCTGGCCATACTAATATTCTTAGTATCGATTAATTCAATTGTTAAACCTTGATAATCCTCGGCGATTTGACGAATAACATTCATCGTACCACTTAAACCTTTTGAAATTGGGATACAGATAACATGTGTAAATCCATCTTTCTTTATTTGATTAAAGGTCTCTTCGATGTCCTTGGGACTTGGTAATGAGGTGGATATTTTTTTGTGATCAATTTGAACTAATATCTGTTCTAATGTAATTTCTTTTTTGTCAATAAACTCTTCGCCATCAATAATGATGCGCAATGGCAAGATGTAAAGCGGTGAATCTTTTTTAAAATTGTTTATGTCTGATCCTGAATCTGCTAAAATAGCGATTTTTTCTTTCATTGTTTAAATCTCCTTTTTAATTTGGGTTTGTTTTGATAATAAATATCTAGATAACAGCACAGAAGTAAATGCAATCGTTGCTTTTTTAAGAGGTAGTAAATCAAGCGTGACCGGTCTCAGATAATAGTTTGGATCAGGCTTGTTGTTAAGTTCGGAAGCTGATGCCCTTAGGGCGGATTCTAAAAAATCAATAAAGGTATTGTATGCTTCACTACCACCTATGGCATTAGTTAAGCTCATAATTCCATTGCTGACATCGGTTAGACTTCCAACTTGTTTTAAAATTGTTATTGCAATAATACATGCAATATGCGACCGTCTGTATTTTTTCTTATTTGGTGGAGCCATTAGTTTGTTTTTTACGTAATTGTTTATCATCGAAGGTGTTACGATTTCTTCATTTTGATGATTGTTTAGACTGAAGATGTCAAAAATCGTGTTATTGACATAAATTAAAACTTGTTCTAAATATAATTCTAGTTCTGGCAATTCGTCATAACGCGGTAGATGCAGTGTTTTAATCTTATCTACCCAGGCTTTGATTTCAGTTTCCACTAACATACCTCCATCTAGTTTTATACACTAGATTATCACGTTTATAGAATTATTACAAGTGCTTTGCATGGTTGTTGCATTAGATAGATTGATTTAAGACCTGTACATAGTCTGTTTTTAAAGGTGTCTTCGACTTGATTAGAAATAGATTTTACACTTAATAATCATGCAGCAATAACATTTTTTAGAACAAAACTAAAGTCTTTTATATGTTATAATAAGTTCAAGAAACAGGAGTTGATGAAAATGTTAAAAATTAAGAACTTCACAAAAAGTTATGTAAAAGGTGTTAATGCAGCCGATAATATTACCTTAAATGTAGAAGATGGCGAGATCTTTGGTTTTATTGGTCACAATGGTGCGGGTAAAACAACCACGATTAAAGCGATTGTTGGAACACTAGATTTTGATCAAGGTGAAATACTACTTGATGGTTTAAGCATTAAAAACGATCCTTTGCTGTTTAAACAAAGAATTGCTTATATTCCAGATTATCCGGAAATATACAATAATTTAACAGGAATGCAATATTTGGATTTTATTGTCAATATTTACAATTTAAATAGTAGTGCAATAAATGAAGAAATTAAAAAATATGCTGTTGAATTTGAAATGACCTCAGCAATAAACGATGAGATTAATACATATTCACACGGAATGAGACAAAAACTGTTATTAATCTCCGCATTTATTCGAAAACCCAAACTATTAATCTTAGATGAACCATTTACCGGACTTGATCCAAATGCAACCTTTAAAATGAAGCAATTAATGCGTCAATTTGCTGATGAAGGAGCAATAATCTTTTTCTCAACTCATATTTTAGAGGTTGCAGAAAAGTTTTGTGATACAGTGGGAATCATTAGAAATGGTAGATTAATGAAAGTTGGAACGATGCAAGAAGTAAAAGGAGATAAATCGTTAGAGAATGTCTTTATGGAGCTCTTAGACCATGAGTAATTATTTCCATTTATTAAAGGTTAGCTTAATTGAAAACTTTCATCTAAATAAAGTATTCAAAAGAGACAAAATAATTTCAAAAATCTTGTTTGTCCTTCTTGGGTTTGTTATTGCCGGTTCTGTGGTGTTTAGTATTGGCAGTGTTTACTATTTCATTCCGATGATGGTCGCGAATCCAAATGAAGCCTTAGAAACGATCTTAAATACAGCTTTATCAATTGTATCCTTAATCATGATTGTTTCAACTCTATTACAAGCTAAAGGTTTTTTGTTTAAAGGTAATGATTTTGATCTATTAGTTAGTATGCCAATAAAGCTAAAAACAATTGTTTTATCGAAAATATCAACTTTATTAATTGCAAACTATGTAGGCATGTTGGTTGGTTTTGGCCCTGCAATTGTTGTTATTGCGATGCTGGGATTGACAACAAAGATTATGTTTTATGTTCTTGCTGTTTTAATTTTTTTGTTCTTTCCGCTTGCGATTGTGAGTGTTTTCGCTTTAATCTCATTACTTTTCAGCAACATATTCAGAAACTTTAAATATAAAAATCTACTTATTATTATCTTTGGATTGACACTTATAACGGTATACTTCATTTACTCATTTAGTATGAACAGCAACAATGTAATCTTCTTAGAAATAGGAAAAGCAATCGAATACATATACTATCCAGCTGTCCTTGCTGTAAATGGATTATTGGGTAATTACTTGCACTTAGGAATTTTCTTTGTTCTTAATATCATATTGTTTATTCTATTTATTAATATAGCAGGCAAACTGTACTTAAAATCAAATACAGGGTCAGTTAGAAAAGCAAAAAAGATCAATAAGACATTGACGATTGCAAAGAGTAGTCAAACGAAAGTACTGATTAAAAATGAGTTTAAGAAATATTTTAGTATTCCGCAGTATGTTATTAACACGATTTTTGGTAAAGTGCTATTACCCATTGGATTGATTGTCATTCCGATGCAAATGGGTGGTCTTGCACTGGATCCGACGATGTCACTAGATATAAATGTCTTCATCTATCTAATACTAGCTTTAGTTGCTGTATTAACAGTAACACTATCATCTACAACAAGTGTTACTCTTTCGCTTGAAGGAAGACAACTTTGGATCTTGAAAACTATTCCTGTTAGCACAAAACAAATATTCTTATCTAAAATGGCGGTTGATCTGTCAACGACATTAGCAGGAGCAGTAATAGGCTTAGTTGGAGTTGCAATTTTAGTCCCGTTTAATCTAATTGGCTTCAGTTTGCTAACGATCTTTATTCTATCATTGGGAGTTCACAATGCAGTTTTAGGTTTGATCATCAATTTGAAGTTTCCAAAATTGAAATGGGATTTACCAGTAAGAGTTGTTAAGCAAAGTCTTTCAGTTTTAATGCATATGCTAGCTTCATTTGCTTTAGCTATTCTATTGGTTATGGGAGTATTATTGCTTAGTAAAACCATTAGTAACATCAATTTAATCTTTGCAATGGCAACAGCTTTTGTCTTGTTAACTGCCATCGCAGAAATATTTGTGTTAAATAAATATGGTGATAAATGGTTTGGTAGATTATAAGTTGCATTTTTTTAAAAGATTGCAGGTATACAATGATTACAAGATTTCAATCAAAGTAATATTACTGAAAGAACAAAGGAGGTTTTATGACAATGAAAAACTGCTTAATAGTCGTTGACTTTCAAAACGATTTTGTTGATGGATCGTTGGGTTTTGCTGGAGCAGAAAAGTTAGATCAAATTATCGAAAGCAAAATCAAAGATTATTTAAATAACAACCATGATCTATTATTTACTTATGATACACATTATGAAGACTACTTAGAAACACAAGAAGGAAAACGACTTCCAGTTTTGCACTGTATTGAAAATACACCTGGCCATGAAATTTATGGTAATACCGCAAAATATGTAAAAGATGCTAAAGCTGTTTTTAAGAAAAACACGTTTGGCTCACTGGATTTAGGTAACTTCTTGAGTAAAGAAAACTATGATCAAATTGAATTGGTTGGACTTGTTACTAACATGTGTGTAATGTCAAACGCAATCATTGCAAAGGCGGCTTTACCAGAAGCGAGAATTGTCGTTGATCGAAAAGCTTCGATGAGTTTTGATGAAGATCTTCATCATAAGACCTTTGATTTACTAAAAGGGATGCAAATAGATATAATATAATAAAAAGGCTTAATAAAGCCGTTTTAGGGTTTTTAAAATACATGTTATAATCTATGTATAGACAAATAAGGCTAGGAAAATCAATATGGTATATCAAAGATTAAAAGAAGCATTCGATTTTGTCGGTGTAATAAATACAGAGCGATACTTAGAAAAAAGATTTGATGCCAACTTAGTTGGCTATAAGTCTATTTTTGTTGTTGGTTTAAGCTATCCAAATGTATATTTAAAGCACGAAAAGGATCGATTAACAGCATCAATGTATACCTATGGCTTTGATTATCATGATGTGATTAAGGCAATCATGCGTGAAGCGGTTAAGGATTTGAACATTGAATATAAAGAACTATCTGATAATCATAGCATTAATGAACGTAAGTGCCTTGAGATGACTGGACTTGCTTTTCACGGTAAAAACAACTTAATGATAAATAAGGAGTTCGGTAGTTACTTTTTCATTGGTCTTTTATTGACAAAGGAAGGCTATCCGGAAGTTATTGTTGAAAATACTGATTCTTGTGGAGACTGTACAATCTGTATTGAAGCATGTCCCGTCAATGCTTTGATTGCCGGATTTAATCAGGATAAATGTATAAGCGGCTATAATCAAGAAAAACGAAGTTTATCAGATGATGAGATAGTTAATAATTCATTGTTATTGGGCTGTGACATTTGTCAAAGAGTTTGTCCGTACAATAAAAGAATCAACTCGGATCAAGTAGAAGCATTTAAAGAAAAACCAACTGCATATGTCATTATTGATGATTTGTTTGAGTTATCCAATAAAGAGTTTATGAGCAAGTATGGGAAGCATGCATATACATGGAAGGGCAAAACTTTATTGTTAAGAAATGCATTGACCATTTTACTTAAGCAAAAAAATACAGCATATAACGATTTGATAAGAAACACAATTAAGGATTCAAAATATCCGAATTGGTATAAAGAAGATGCTACAAGGATTTTGCAAAAATTAGAGAAGTTTAAGATAGATGTTAAAGAAGAATAGTGCATTAAGATAATGCTTTTTGAAAGCAGATGACTGAATTATGGAGATTAAAGACTATTCCCAAAAGGTAACATTTCAAACAATTAACTATACGTTGACTAAATGGGAATCTTTTTATTTTAAAAAACTAACTATAAAAAATTGTATTATAATCTCAAAGGCAAATCAAAGTCGAATTTGTTTAACAAATATACTACAGATTAAGATAAATACAACTCATTTTTAATCATTTTAGAATATAATATAGGAAGGACTGCTGAGGTGGTTATTATGAGCAGAAAAAAAGAATTTAATGAGTTAGAAACTAAACTAAGAAAGAAATTTGTCAATATTAAGGAAAATGAAGTTATTTTAAGAGAAGAAGATTTTGAAGATGGTAAACTCACCAAAGCAGGTTATGTCAGTTTAAAATTGCAGTCATTTTATGTTCCAACTCACGAATTTCTAGAAGTTAAAATTCCAGCTAACTACATAAATGGGTTTAAAGAGCAACTAGAGTATGTAGCTACTAAAGAATTGATTAGAATAAAGGCAGATCGTAAACAGGCAAACACAATGGCTTTAATATTGTTTTTAGTTGGTGGTTCACTACTAGCTCTACCGGCCTTTTTGTTGTTTTTTAGAACAAAAGTCATTAATGAAGTCATCATTATTACTAGTTGGGTCTTTGTCTGGGCTTCAATTGAAAAGAAGTTTTTTGAAACAGCTAGTCTAAAAGGCAAAAGAGAAAATATCTTACATATCCTTTCAAGCAAAATAATTACCTATTAGGAAAAAGCCAAAAAAAACGCGATCGTATTATACGAAAGTATTTCTAAATTGTTTTTTATTAATAGGGTTAAATGTAAATTTGATAATGTCTTTTTTATCGTTTACTCATAAAAAAGGTTGCTTTAATCAGCAACCATTTCTATCTATTTTTGATATTCTTTTCGTTCAACCAAATATTTATGCAGTAAATATAAACCATAAAAGATAACAACGACGATAAAACCGAAAATTGCACTTAAGAATAAATAAACCGGATTAAACTCAAGAAATCCAATTTTGATTGTTGTTCCCCACTTGAAAAAGATTTCTAAAGGAGTTCCATTTTCTGGTTTTAAAGTATAGAAATAATTTGGCGTAATTCCTGTTAAAACCAATAAATTATTAACGACAACCGCACTAATATAAAGAATAAGCATAATCAAAACTGTCTTTGATAGTATTCTTTTATTGATCACCACGAAGCCGCTTAACCAAGCCCATAACGTTAAAAATACTATTAAGGCATGACCTAAGATATAGGCTATCCCTCTTAAGCAAATCAAGGTGGCATAGTTTTCTAAGCCATTTGCAAAAACAATTGAAGCAAAAGCTGCAGGTAAGTTTAGTGCAAAGGCTAAAGCAAACATGGGTTTATTGTCTTTTAGGAAGGCAAATAATAAGACAAAGTTTGCAAAATGACAAATTTGCAAAGGTAATAATTCTGCACTCCAACCCTCATTCGCGAAAATCTCCGCATTTCTCAGTACTAATAGTAAAACACCGATTAAAGAAACAATAATCCCTAATTTTCGCTTTTGTTCATATGTTTTATTTTTTGTGAAGTACATAAAAACAATTAAAGAAACAAAAGGCAACAAAATAAATGCAAAATGAAAAAGGCTCCACATCTGAAAAGTCATTTTTTCTCTCCTTCTAGCTTAAGCTTGAAAAACTCAACTAAATATTTTGCTAAACCATCATCATTGTTATTTTCCTTGGTTATTGCGTTTGCTACTTGTTTTACAGGACTGACTGCATTTTTCATCGCAACCCCCCAGTTTGACTCATGGATCATTTCAACATCATTAATACCATCACCGATTGCGATAACTTGCTTATTCTCAAAGCCTAATGAATGTTGTACTTGCTTAATTGCTGAAGCTTTTGAGACGTGCTTCACATAGATTTCATAAATTCCATATTTTCGATCAGTGCCCCAAAGACGATAAGCAATCATCTTACTATACTTTGAATCGATATAATCCTCTAATTTTTCTTTATGATTGACATCAACTAAAAAAATAAGACTTGAAGGTTCAACTTCAAATTCTGTTAAGTCTTTTTCTATTACGTTATCACTGAATGAACCACTAAAATACATTTCTAGGCGGCGATCATACTTATATGCATAAATTGTACTCTTAGTGCTGTACAATGCGGATACTAAAAAAGGTTTACTAAACAAAAACAAATCATGCATTATATGCAAGGGAATATAACTTCGTGTTTTTGGATAGTTAGGATCCATTGGATTTTCAATTGTACCACCATTGTCGGTTATCAAAGGAGTAGATAAATTTAATTCCATATATTTATCAATTGCCCCAGAATATGGTCTTCCGGTAGCAATAATGATGGCATGTCCTAAGTCTTCTAGATGTCTCAAGACCTTTTTACTTAAATCAGATATTTCTGACAAATCATTCAATAGTGAACCATCTAAATCACATGCAATTAAATATTTCATCTTTTTCCACCTCAAATACTATTATCTCATAAATTACTAGATTTTCAATCTATTGTTTGAAAATAATCTATTAGATTGCGTAAACCTAAATATCTTTTTTCAATTAAAGCATGATATAATAAGGGAATAGAAGGGATGAGAAAATGAGTTTAATAACACCGATTATGTTAATTGAATTTAACCTATCAGTACTCTTAAGTTTCCTTTTCGGCATTAGCGTAGGATTTTTATTGCTATTGCTTGTTTATCTATATGCTGTTTTAAAAAGCTTAAACAAGAATTTGAAACTAAGAGGTGTCGACGAAGAAGACATCGATGAAGAAGAGATAAAATGGCTTATTAAAGACGGACAAGAACTATTTAAAAATCGTAAACAACGAAGCCAAATCGGATTCTTTAAACATTTATTGGATATATGCCGTGATTTATCTGTTGATATTGCGAAAAAATTTTACCCTAAGTCAAAATATCCCTATTTGGAATTGACAGTTGATGAATCAATTCATTTGAGTCATTACATTACAAATCGTGTTGATGAGTTATTGAGTAGCAAAATATTGAAATTGTTTCGTGGCCTTACTATTCGTCGAATTGTTGAGATGAACGAAGTAAAAACAAACATTGAAAAGACTGCAGTTGTAAAAACAGTTAAAAAGTTAAAAATTAACAAAGTTTTGAAACATACAATGGCGGTTGTGAACGTCTTTAATCCGGTTTATTGGTTTAGAAGATTAACCAAAGAAGTTGCTTTAGATATTGTAATGGTCAAAATCGGTTTGGCAGTAATTGCTATTACCGGTGAAGAAACATATAAAATTTATAGTAAGAAGGTCTTTAAACAAGATAAAACACTTGATTTTGATGTTGAAGATATTTACGAAGAACTTACAAAAGAATTTGAGGAGGCTAGCAAGAATGAAGCGAAAAAATGATCGAAAAACAAAAGCAGTCTTGCCAGAAAAACCTTTTGAAATTTTCCAATTCCCTAAATTAGAAGGCATTCGGGGGAAATATACCTATGAGAAGTCAAGGTTTGTTTCACCTATTTTTGGTCGTAGCGTCAAAGATGTTGTTACGATTCCTTTCATTATTAAAGATACAGGCGACACAACAAAACGTTTTGATGCTTTTAGATCAAAAAAGAAGTTAAGTGAGAAAGAAGCTCATGAAAAGTACGGCACTAAGTATTATGAGTTTACTAACCTAATCTCAAATAAAACAAGAAAAGATTATTTTGGTGGTTCGGAATATGTTGAAGGGCAGGAAAAGGATGAAGAAGTTAAAATAGGTGAGAAAATACTATCTCCAATTTCTAAAAAACCGATTTCAATTTATTTTGAAGAAAAAGAACCAATTTTTCAACCAACTGACCGAGAAAGAATCGTTGCTGCAGTAAAACCGGTTGAAACAGATGAACCAGAAATTGAAACATTCGTTCGCAGACAAAAACCAATTGTTGAAAATCCTGTTGTCTCTGGTGGTTTTGTTGATTTCAAGGCTGAAGATGAAGGTGTTAAACACCAGGAACCACTTTCTTATGGACCACCACTACAACAAAAGCCGATCTATGAACTTCCACCTATTAGTATCTTCAAGAAAAAAGATCGTGATTTAAATGAAAAGCCAGATTGGCTGTTAGATCAAATTGATACAATAAACCAAACACTTGAACAATTCGGCATTGAAGGGTCAGTTTCGGGCAGTAAGAAGGGACCAACAGTTACACGGTATGAAATCGCCTTAAAGCCAGGTGTAAATGTCAAAAGAATTTCTGGAATTTCTGATAATTTAATGATGAATTTATCATCAAAGTCAATAAGAATTGAAGCACCAATTCCAGGTAAACCATATGTCGGATTAGAAGTGCCAAACGTTAAACCGGAAATTGTTGCGTTTGGAAATGTCGTTGATACAAAGGAGTTTTTAGAAGATCGCTATCATCCGCTTAAAGTCGCTTTAGGTGTTGATATTGACGGTGAGAATATTTACATTGATATTTCATCAATGCCCCATGGTTTAATTGCAGGCGCTACTAATAGTGGTAAAAGCGTTTGTGTTAACACGATTTTAGTCAGCTTGTTGATCAAGAATAAACCCGAGGATTTAAAACTAATCTTAATTGATCCTAAGATGGTTGAAATGATGCCATACAATGATTTACCACATTTGGTCACACCAGTTATAACTGATTCCAAAATGGCAGCTTCAGCACTTGCTTGGTCAGTTTCAGAAATGGATCGTCGCTATCAAGTTTTTGCAAGCAGCCGGAGTAAAGATATTAAATCATTTAATGAAAATGTTAAAAATGGTGTTGTTGATTTAGAAAAGATGCCTTATATCATTATCATCATTGATGAGTTGGCTGACTTAATGTCAGTTGCTGCACACGATGTAGAAGCATATATTCAAAGATTAACCCAAAAAGCTAGAGCAGCGGGCATTCACTTGCTTGTTGCTACCCAAAGACCAACAACCGATGTTGTTAAAGGAACGATAAAATCAAACATTCCGGTTAGAATGGCATTTAAGGTTGCTTCATTTGTTGACTCAACGACAATTTT
>JBAYPP010000016.1:0-13570 GCA_041677585.1 Acholeplasmataceae bacterium | reverse complement strand
GTGTCTTAGATACATATGGATACGAAGGTGGCGGAGCACATTTAATGTCTCTTGGTGTTATTTTTGCTGGTAATTTAAACAGTCAAAAAGCAAGGATCAAATTAATTCTGGCGTTAAGTCTTACTAATGATCAAGAACAAATTAGGAAATACTTTTCAGAAGGTGATTACTAATGATTTGGCTAATTAAGTTACGACACGGTTATTTTTATACTAAGATCATCGCCTCAGTATTGTCACTGTTTACTTTGATTACTATCCTAAGTCAGTTTGCTGATTTTAGTCCTTCAGTGAATACTTTTGTCGATTGGGTCATCCTAATGTTCTTTTTTACAATCCAGTCTAACATCTTAGTTTTTATCGTTTTGCTGCTATATGCAATTGGAAAAAAATCAAAAGTATATTTTAAATATTTATCGTTTATCGCACTCTTTAACATCGCTGTTACAGCAATTATTTTTCATACATTATTAGCTAGTAGGATGACAAATGTTAGTTATTTAAATCATGCGCTTCATACTATTATTCCAGTTATTTACATCTTGTTTTATTTCTTGTTTGTCGATGAAAAGTTTAAAACGAGATATGCTTGGATTGCATTAATTTATCCTGTTATTTATGTTATCAACGTCTATCTATGGAAGGAGCCATTATTTGGTGATTACTTAGATTCTATTTATAATCAGTTGCCTGGAATGCGTTATGTTTATCCATTCCTTGACCCTGCTAGTTATCCTGGGGGTGTTAAAGAATTAGTCTTGTTTATCATTGGAATACTTACTCCTTTATTTACATTATTATCCTTTTCATTATTGTTTTTAAAAAACTTAATTGAACATAAAGTAATAAGAAATGTCTAAAAAAAGAGTGACTCTAGTTTTATTTAGAGTCACTCTTTTTCTTCACTTTATGTTTTTGATTGCGTTATTTTATTCCTTATGTTTTTCTGCCTCTTCTATGTATGGAAGAATAATACTCAATGTATCTTCATCTTGTTCTAATAGATCTTTGTTTGAATCATATGTATCTAGTTTTATTAATCCATGACCAATGATTTTCCATTCATCCTCATCATCGAATGTACTAATCATTAAATAGTATTCATTTGGCTTTGGCTCAACAAATTCTAAAAAATGAAAATCATACCATTTATAAATATGTGGTGACTCTTCTCCTCCTAGAATATTAACATATCCTCGTTCGTACGTCTTGTAGATATTACTTTCTACCGTTACATTGTATCGCGTGTAAACATTATGAAATAGTGCATCTGTGCTGAAATATTTATCATGCGAATCTATTTTCACTATTGAAACCGATTTAAATATTTTAAAGTTGTTTGATGATAAGTCGACAAGTAAAGTGCTTGTGCGTACAGAAGTTTTCCAACTCGCATTAAGTTTAGTGTCTACTTCAATGGGCTGGCTAAAGTCAAACTGTCCATTATCATCATACCAGCCTAAAAACTGATATTCTTTTTCATTGTATGTAAATGATTCAACATATTCTGGTTCTTCAATAATTGAACCCCGCTCAACTTTCATGGCTTGAATGTTTGGCGCTCCTTCAAGCGTTGAATTATATGAAATAGTAACTTCTTTGCCTTTTTCACAGCCCATTACCAAGATGCTTATCATAATAAGCACGATTAACAGTAATGTCTTTTTCATTCTTTTTTACCTCCATTTTCAACTGAAGCAAATTAGAGAGTATGAATTAGTGCTTTGCTTATCTTTCACCTTTTTTTCATTTTATAATAAATATATACTTTTGTCAAAAATTCATTTAATTTCTCTTTCTTTTTCCCTCATCAGTTCAACACTACAAAAAGAGCATATTCAATAAAGAATACACTCTTCTTAGTGGACTATGTAATTTATGCTGATTCTTTAATCAATAATTTCTTTGTCTTCTATCTTTTCTTTTTCAGCTGCTAAAAGTTCTTTTTCAGCCTTAATTCTCTCTTCTTCTAAACGTACTCTTTCTTGATGTTCTTTCTCAAGTTTTTGACGTTCTTCTTCTAAACGAATACGTTCCAATCTTAACTCTTCTTCGTGTTTTTCTCGCATTTCTTGATTCCGCTTCTCATCTTCTACATGAAGCATTTCGCGCTTTAGTTGCCTTGATTCCTTTTTCAATTCAAGTTTGAATTCACGGTTTTTTAATTTGCGATTGATACCTTGACGGATTATTCTAAAGAGACTAGAAAGTGGACTGAAGATTGCTTTAATAACTAAACCCACTCTTTCATTGAAACGGTATTTTCCTGTTTCATAACGTACTTTTTTAGCTGCTAATTTTTCTGCTTTTATTTCGGCCTTCAAAATACTCTTCAATCTTCGATAACTGTTTTTTGCTTTTTTGATTGTTCTTCTAGCTAATGAGTCTTCTGCATAAACATAGATCTTTTTAATCTTCTTTTGATCTCCAATAACAAATTTTCTTAACATAGAAAGTGTAATTGATAAGCGATAGGAGTCTCTTGCGAATATTATCGTGTCTTCTTCTGTAATAGGTAACAATGTTTTTTTATATAAGATACCAACTGTCCTGGTTCTGATATCAATATAGCTTGTATTTGACATTACAATTTCAACAATTTCTTCATTATCTCGAACCAATAAATCTTCAGATAAGTCAAGTGCTCTTTTACCAATCAACGCATGAATTCTAGCTGAACGGATAATAACTACAACTAATAATATTAGTGTAACAAATGCCGCTCCAAACAAAATTAAAAATTCAGGCTCTAAGTTTCTAAACCAATCTAACATTTTATATTCCTCCCTTTATTTTAAAAGTGGCTCTAAGTACTTTAAAAAAGATTTTCCATACTTAGGCAATTCTGTCTTAAACATATCGTTAATTGTTGCACCCAAATCAGCAAATGTGTTCAACACCGGTAGTTCAACTGTTCGTTTGAATTTCTTGCTGTAGACTAATAGGGGGACATACTCACGTGTATGATCTGTACCGTGATGAGTAGGATCATTCCCATGATCGGCAGTTAAAATCAATAAATCATCATCCCTTAAGGAATCCATCAAGGGTTTCAACTGTTGATCAAATGCTTCAATTGCTTTGCCGTAGCCAATTGGGTCGCGTCTGTGACCATATAGTGCATCAAAATCAACAAGATTTAAAAAGCATAAACCTTTGAAATCTTTTTCAACCCACTTCATTATTTTTTCCATTCCATCATCATTTGAAACTGTCTTTTCAAATTGCGTAATACCATAGCCATCAAAGATATCATTGATCTTTCCAAGAGCGATTACATCATATTTTTGTTCGCTTAAGAAATTCAACGTTGTTTTATCATGTGGTTTTAGTGCGTAGTCATGCCTGTTTGAGGTTCGCTTAAAGTTGTCCTTATTCGTTCCAATAAATGGTCTAGTAATAACTCGTCCAACCTTCCACTCTGGTTTCATAGTAATTGCTCTAGCTATCTCTGATATTCGGTACTGTTCTTCGATTGGAATTATTTCTTCATGCATCGCAATCTGCAAGACAGAATCAGCTGATGTATAAACAATTAAATCGCCTGTTTTTAAATGATGTTCACCCAGATCTTTAATAATTTCCGTGCCTGATGCTGAAACATTGCCAATGACTTTTCTGTTTGTTTTTTGTTCTAGTTCACTAATTAGCTCAGTTGGAAAACCAGTATCTGTAAATGTTTTAAAAGGAGTATCAATGTATAATCCCATTAATTCCCAATGACCTGTCATCGTATCTTTTCCTAATGAAGCCTCTTGCATTTTAGTATAGACTGCTTTAGGGTCTTCGACGGGTTCAACACCTTTAATGCATTCAATGTTACCTAATCCCAATCGTTGTAAGTTGGGAATTTTCAAATCCATACTTTTGGCGATATTTCCTAAAGTGTGTGCACCGAGATCACCATATTCATTTGCATCTGGAGCTGCGCCAATGCCAACACTATCTAGTACTATTAAAAATACTCTTTTAATCATGATTACCCTCCTTGGCACGTGGATGTGCACTTTGATAAACTTCTTGAACTCTTTTTTGACTTATATGCGTATATATTTGCGTTGTCGATATATCCTCATGACCTAAAAGCGCTTGAAGTGTTCGTAAATCCATTCCGTTTTCTAATAAGTGTGTAGCGAAACTGTGTCTTAAGGTATGGGGTGAACATTCAGTACTAACACCAGCTTCTTTAGCAAGCTTTGTTAATACTTTAAAAAAACCCTGTCTTGATAATGATTCCCCTTTTTGATTTAGGAATAATAAGTTACTTTGTTTCTTATCTAGCAATGAAGGACGTCCTTTGATAATATACTGTCTTAAAGCAACAACAGCCATATCAGAGATTGGAACCACTCGTTCTTTGTTGCCTTTTCCTAAGACTAAGACATATGCCTGTTGTAGGTGAATATCCTCCATTTTAATTGCTAACAGTTCTGAAACACGCAATCCAGATCCATAAATCAATTCTAATAAAGCTATGTTTCTTAAACCCAATGGTGTTGACTTATCAACGGTAGCAAGTAATTGAACAACCTCATCAATACTTAATACTTTAGGTAAAGTTTTAGTAACTTTTGGTGTTTCAAAGGTTATTGTGAAATCCTCATCAATTTCTTTTTCCACTAACAAGAAATGATGAAATCCTTTGATTGATGTCAGTTTTCTTGCGATTGTTTTACTG
This sequence comes from Acholeplasmataceae bacterium, assembly GCA_041677585.1. Taxonomy (GTDB): domain Bacteria; phylum Bacillota_I; class Bacilli_A; order Acholeplasmatales; family Acholeplasmataceae; genus JBAYPP01. The sequence goes on along the minus strand of JBAYPP010000016.1, from coordinate 8,893 downwards.
CTTAATTTGCGCTTAATACTTTTTAAATATCCTTCAAGATGTTTTCTTTCAATCTGCTTTGGTTTAGTAATTTTATAGTATTTATCCAAAAACTTATAATACTGTTTGACATCACGCAAATAGGAGTCAAGTGTGTTAGCACTGACCTTTTTTTCTTTTTTTAAATAATATTCATAGTCATTAATTATATACTTCATATAAACACCACAAAGACTAAATTACCTAATAGAATTCCTTTTTCTGTTAGCATTAGCTGTCCTTTTTCTTCTTTTAATAGTCCTTCATTTATTTTTTCTTTTAATCCAGGATATGTATCGTATAATGAGATTTGATATTTTTCTTCAATCTTAGCAATTGATACGCCCTTAATCTTTCTTAAGCCAAAGATCATCTCATCAGCCAAAAGATCAGTTTTTGCTTGTTTGATTTCTTCTTTTCGATAACTTTTAAAATAATGATTCAATGCGCGATTATTGTAAGTTCTAGCTCCATTGACAAAACCGTGAGCCCCTGATCCTACACCGATGTATTCACCCAGTGTCCAATAAATCAAGTTGTGTTTGGATTCAAAACCTGGTTTTGCATAATTTGATATTTCGTAATGAGTAAAACCCATTTCCTTTAACCTTTTTTGAATAAAAATAAACATTTCCGCTTCTAAATCTTGATCAGATGGCTTGAATTTACCTCTTAAAAATTGATGATAGAAATAAGTTTTATCTTCTAGGATCAATGAATAACAGGATATATGTTTAACATCCAGTTTTTCAATTTGTTCTAAATCATCCTTTAAGTCCGCTAGTGTTTGACCGGGAATTGCGTAGATCAAATCAATACTGATATTCACAATTCCTTTTTCCCTTAAATCATTTATTACCTTATCGACATCACTTGCTTGATGTTTACGGTTAATTGCTTCTAATAAACTACTTTTAAAGGTTTGGACACCTAGGCTGACGCGGTTTACTCCGTATTTGGCCATTAGTTCGCCCTTTTGCTTGTCATAGCTTTCAGGGTTAACTTCAATTGTATATTCACTCGGCTTAATCAATGCTAATGTTTTAAATAGTTTTTCGAGTTGTTCAACAGTCAGCATACTTGGTGTTCCGCCACCAATATAGATTGTTTCGATTGATTCAAAGTGGTCTTTATTAGCCATAATTTCAGCAATCAACGCATCAAGATACTGATCAATTAAGGCTTGGTTCTTTGGAACTTGCTTAGCAAAATCACAATAGTGACAAATCGATTCACAAAACGGGATATGAACATATAGACCTTTCATATTATTACCAATCCTTCACTCATATTATACTTCAAAAAGTTATATTAATTAAAAAAATGTATTTAATGCTTTAATTTATTAATAATTGGATTGCCGCGCCTGAAAAAAAGAGTTGGCATATGCCAACTACTAATCATCACTATTTGCTAAGATTGCCAAAAAGGCTTCTTGCGGTACATCGACACTGCCAACTGACTTCATCCGTTTCTTTCCTTCTTTTTGTTTTTGAAGCAGTTTTTTCTTTCGGCTGACGTCACCACCATAACACTTAGCTAAAACGTCTTTTCGCATTGCTTTAATTGTAGTTCTAGCAATTATCTTGTTGCCCAAAGCCGCTTGGACAGGAATCTCAAACATTTGACGCGGAATTAACTCAACCATTTTTTCACAAATAGCTTTACCTCTTTGATAGGCGAAATCACGATGAACAATGATTGATAATGCATCAATAACCTCACCATTTAGCAGAATATCCATTTTTTGCAATTTTGAGCGTTTGTAGCCAGATAGCTCATAATCAAATGAAGCATAGCCTCTTGTTGATGACTTCAACTTATCAAAAAAATCATACACTATTTCAGATAACGGTAATTCATATGTTATATTGACACGATTGGCATCAATATATTTTAAATCACCAAAAATACCGCGTTTCTTTTGACAAATATCCATTACAGCACCAACATATTCTTTTGGTGTCATTAAGACAGCTTTAACATAGGGTTCTTGTAGAAAATCAATTTTTTGAGGTTCTGGTAATCTAGAAGGATTATCAACGATAATCTCATCCCCATTTGTTAAAAAGACTTTATAGATTACAGATGGAGCAGTGGCAATCAAATCAATCTTAAATTCACGTCTAATTCGCTCTTGGATGATCTCCATGTGCAATAAACCTAGGAAACCGGTTCTAAAACCGAAGCCTAATGCATGGGAAGTCTCTGGTTCATAAACTAAAGAGGCATCGTTTAATTTTAACTTTTCTAAAGCATCTTTTAAATCATTATATTGTGAGTTATCAATTGGATATAAACCACAAAAAACAACAGAATTCATTTTTCGATACCCTGGTAGGGGTTCAGTTGCAGGATACGCAGCATGTGTAATCGTATCGCCGACATTTACTTTCTCAATATTTTTGATTGAGGCAGTTAAATAACCAACATCACCTGGACCTAAAATATCTTGTTTTGTTGCTTTAGGGGTGAAAATACCAACTTCAATTACTTCATATTCTGCTTTTGAATTCATAAAGGTAATAATGTCACCTTTTTTGATTGTTCCGTTAAAAACTCTAACTGAAGGTATTACTCCCTTATAGGGATCAAAAACAGAGTCAAACACTAAGGCTTGAAGTGCTTTGACTGCATCACCCTGTGGTGCAGGTATATCGATAACTATTCGTTCCAATATATCTTTTATGCCAACACCGTCTTTTGCTGATGCCAAAACAGCGTTTTCTGTAGAAATACCAATTACATCTTCGATTTCTTTTTTGACCTTTTCGGGTTCAGCACTTGGTAAGTCGATTTTATTAATAACAGGAATTATTTCTAGGTTATTATCAACAGCCAAATAAACGTTTGCCAACGTCTGTGCTTCAATCCCTTGGGCAGCGTCAACAACTAAAAGTGCTCCTTCGCAAGCTGCCAGTGAGCGAGAAACTTCATACGTAAAATCGACATGCCCTGGAGTATCAATCAAATGCATGATGTACTCCTCGCCGCTATCAGACAGATAATGAATCTGAACAGCATTTAGCTTAATTGTAATCCCGCGTTCTCTTTCTAAATCCATCGAGTCAAGCATCTGCTCTTTCATTTCTCTTTTTGTCACAGTGTTTGTACTTTGCAAAATACGATCCGCTAACGTTGATTTACCGTGATCAATATGGGCGATAATCGAAAAGTTTCGAATTCTTTTTTGTCTTTCATTCAATGATGTATAGTCCATGTATCTAATCCCTTTCTACTAGATTATTGTATCATTTTTTTATTGTATTGCAAAATAAAAAAAATCTAGATTAATAAAAAAAATATTATTAATATCCATTTATTTCCTACAAGAATAAGCAATTGAATTTATATCAAAATTTACGTTCATTTATTAAAACAGAGAGAGAAAAAAGCATTTTTCATTAGCAGAATTGTCTAATGAGCTCTTTTTTCATCTTTTATGGTTTATGAAAGTGTTTTCTTAATTTTTTTAACGACAAAAGTTTCAAAAAAACTTGATAGTTAGGTATTTATTTAGTATAATAGAAGTGAAATAAACAATTCTCAGGAGGAATTTAAGATGAAAAAAATTTTTGCATTATTTGCTGTAGTTCTTGTCGCGCTAACTTTAGTAGCATGTAATAAAGATACTACAGCAACTGGTTATGGTCTTGTTCACGGTCACTATGTGGGTGTAGCAGACATTAAAGTTGACGCCGAAGGTGTAGTTAAAGAACTTACGTTTGAAGAATATTACTTAGCATACAACGCTGCTCAAGTTGTTGAACCAACTACTGAAAGAGACGATGTTGTTCAAGTTGGAGCTAACTTTTTTGCCAAATATTACAACGTTGATGGAAAAGTTTTTGTAAGCAGTGGCGAACGTGAATGGATTCACCCAACGCATGGCAACTTAGAAGATTGGGTTAAAGTTGAAGCAAATGCTAAAGCATATGTTGAAGCTGTAAAAGCTGGTAAAGTTTTCATTTCTAAAGCTGATGGAACTAAAATTACTGATTTAACAATTACTGGCAATGCTGCAACTGCAATGACTAAATCTGAGTCTGGATACGGTGGAACAAGATGGGATTGGGCAGCAGCAATGACAGGCCTTGAAGAAATCATTATCGGAACTAAGCTAGATGCGACTTACTCACAAAACGATGATGGAAAATGGGTTGTTAATGGTGTTGTTACTGGTGCTACATTAGTTGACTTTGCTGATTATTACAATCTTGCAAAACGTGCATACACAACAGCTACTAAATAAAGATTAAAAAATGACCAACCTGTTGACAGGTTGGTGTTTTTATGTAAAAATGGCAAACAATAAAACAGTCATTTTCAATTGAACAATGGCTGTTTTATTTTTATGCTTCATTCTCTTTATTTACTTTAATCAATAATTCAGAAACTTTCTTATCATCAGCACTTAGAACCGTTACATCTAAATTCAAGTAGCTAAATGATTCGCTGGCAACAGGTATTTTCCCGAATTCTTCAATAACCCATCCGTTTATTGTTGCATGTTCGATTTCTTCATCATCTAAGCCAATCAAATCAAAGAAATCATCAATATATGTACTACCTTTGACTTGATAGGTATTTTCGTCAAGCTTTTTAATCTTTTGGATAATTTCATCATGCTCATCAAATATATCACCAACAAGCTCTTCAATGACATCTTCCATCGTAACTAAGCCTAACGTGCCACCAAATTCATCTAAAACTACCGCAAAATGTGATTTCTTTTGTTGTAAGAATGTTAGCAAGTCAGCAATTTTCATGTACTCTGTAACAAAGAATGCAGGTTTTATGATTGATTTTAAGGATTGATTGTCATGAACTACTTTTTGAAAAAAGTCCTTATGGTTGATTGTACCGATAATCTGGTCGATACTTGTTTCATAAACCGGAAGTCTTGAGTAACCAGACTTAAAAAAATGGTTTTTGATTTCTTCTTTGGTATCTTTTATATGAACAGCAACAATTGACATTCGCGGCGTAAAAATATCGGTAACTTTCAAATCGCCAAAATCGAGCACACTTCTAATTAATTCACCCTCTTGTTTGTCAATCGTTCCCCCACTTTCGATTTCATCAACAAAGCTTAAAACTTCTTCATCTGTTAGTGAATGTCTTTTTGTTAGGTTAAATACCTTTTTAAATCCTCTTTGAATCCACAAATATAAAGTTGTTATCGGCTTTATAACAGCAACAAGTGCTCTTGCGAGTGGGCTCATATATAGAGCATATTTTATGGGACCATCTTCAGCGATTGCTCCAGCTAGTGTTTTTGTCAATAAAACTAAAACCAAAGTTGTAGCTAATGCCGAAAGCAACATTTCAAAGACATTAAATGAGTCAATAAAAATAAATGAAACTACAGTTACAATTGTTAATTGACAAAATAAAATTAAAATAGTTAAAGCTAGTGATGTTTCCGCAACATTTTCTGCCAATTTTAAAGATTGTTTTCCCAATTTAGTATTATAGCTTTTTAATTTTGTTTTACTTACATTTTCATAAGTGTATTTGATTGTTGCTAACCAAGCTGTTAACATTATCATGACTGATAATACAACTATGTGAACCAGGTCTAATTCATCCATTTATCATTTCGTAATTCTTAATCAAGTTAAGAATGCTCCTTTCAATTGAAAACTAACTAAACAATGCCATTAAAATGTATTACGCAAATAAAGAATTGAATTGTCTTTATTGCATAGTTTATTATAATCTAAAACTATTTATCTTGCAAGTTTGCTATAAATACTGAATAAATTTCACACTATCAACTACATAACTAAAATGATCATGATCTTTTAAGATGCTTAACTTAGCATTTGGCAAGTATTTTCCTATTTTACGTATGTGCCTTTTGGCAATAACATCTTTTTTTCCATATAGTAATTTAACTGGTAATTGAAGAATTTTTAAATCCTCTTTTTTAAGGTTTGGACCACTCAACATTAAGTTTAAGTACTTCGATGGTTTAAAGCAATTTTTAAGCCAATAGAAAATTCTTAGCCGCAGTTTCAAACCAGATGGACTGATATTTATGCCCGCAAGAATAAGTTCATCAACTAATGCTGGATTTTTAATTGCCAACATTAACGCGACAATTCCGCCATCACTAAAGCCAAAAACGATTGGTTTTTTGATTCCTAAGGATAAAATGAAATACTCCAAATCATCACGCATGTCTTCATATGTTAAGTTACCGTTGCTAGTACTATTTCCATGGTGTCGTTGATCAAGTAAATAGATAGTGTGATTTGCTCTTAACGACTCGACTGCAACTGAAAAAATCGCACTGGATTCTTCATTTCCGTGTAGTAATATGATTGGTTTTCCAACCCCAATTTTTTGATAAAACAGATCGTTTTTATTAATTTCTATTTTCATAATCACCTAGTGAAAAAGGCTCATAGAGCCTTTTAATTGCCAATTTGCATAAGCCATGTTCTGTCTCTAAAAAGAGCGTGACCATTTATCTCTACATCTTGTAGCGCTCGCTTGCTTTCGCAGTTGAGCGTGCCCCTACCAAATTTGGGTTGCTAGCTTGAGGGGTTTACCGCGTTTCATTTGCTTCTTTCGAAGCAACTCGTCTCTGTGGCACTTTAAGTCTTAGATCGTAGTTTCCCTTAGATCATCTGACGCCGTTATGTTTCCATACCCTAAGTTATTCTTTCCTTAGGCACAAACACTACATCCATTTTAGAGGATGTGCTAGCATGGACTTTCCTAGCCTACTATAAAGCAAGCTCGATCACCTTCAATTGACACTAATATTCTATCATAAACTTCAATGAATGTAAACGAAAGCCCAGTATCTATTTTTACTGGGCGAAACAGTTTAACTTGATTTAACTTTTTAAGGCATCTTTTCTTGATAAATCAACTCTGCCTTTTTCATCAATTCCAATACATTTGACTAAAATTATGTCGCCTAATGAAACGACATCTTCTACTTTTTCAACTCTTTCTTTGGCAAGACGAGAGATATGAACAAGTCCATCAGTTCCTGGCCATAATTCGACGAAACAACCGAATTTCTCAATTCTGACAACTTTACCTTCGTAAATCTTGCCGACTTCTGCTTCACGTGTAATATCCAAAATCCGTTTGGCAGCACTCTCAATCCATTTTGTTTCATAATGCATTAAGAACACACGACCATCTTGTTCAATATCAATCTTAACCTGATTATTGTCTTCAATGATTTGGGTAATAATCTTACCGCCGCCACCAATAACATCTCTAATCTTATCGGGGTTTATAGTAATCATCTTCACCTTTGGTGCATATTTTGATAACTCTGGTTTAACAACTGGAATTGCTTCTAGCATATGATTCAAAATATGAAGACGCCCAACTTTTGCCTGTTCCAACGCTTCTTCTAATATTGCTTTAGTAATACCAGTAATTTTAATATCCATTTGTAAGGCAGTAATACCTTTTTTTGAACCAGCGACTTTGAAGTCCATATCACCTTCATGGTCTTCCATTCCTTGAATATCACTTAAAATAGTATAATTCTTGCCTTCCATAATCAAACCCATTGCAATTCCTGCAATTGGTGCCTTAATTGGAACACCGGCAGCCATTAATGCCATTGTTCCGGCACAAATTGTTGCTTGTGAACTTGAACCATTTGATTCTAGAATTTCCGATACCACTCTAATTGTATACGGGAATTCTGCTTCATCAGGTAAGACTTGCAGTAACGCTCTTTCGCCCAATGCACCGTGGCCAACTTCTCTTCTGCCTGGTGAACCGTAGCGTCCTGTTTCCCCAACGCTATATGGCGGGAAATTGTAGTGTAACATAAAACGTTTTGTATCTTCTAAGCCTAGGCCATCAATAATTTGATTTTCACCTAACGCTCCTAGCGTAACAACAGCTAATGCCTGTGTTTGACCACGCGTAAAAACGGCTGATCCATGTGTTCTTGGCAATAGATCAATTACTGATGACAATGGCCGAATTTCGTCCGTTTTACGACCATCTGGGCGCACTTTATCAACTGTAATTAAACGTCTTACTTCCTGAGTGACAATGTTATCTAGGATTGCTTTTACTTGTTTGGTATATTTTTTGTGTTCATTGTGATCAAAGACTTTAACCCCTTCCTTTTCTACGAAAAAGGCTTTTTCATTAAAATGTTCAATTGCTTTTGCTTGAACAGCGTCAATTGCATGGTAACGTTCTAGTTTATCATGTAGCGAGACTGCTGCGATCAATTCTTTTTTAGCAAACTTTTCTACTTCTTTTGTCAATTCATCAGTTGGTGTTTCAACAATATAATCCATTTTTGGTGTGTTGTATGCTTGATAAATTTCTTCTTGAAAAGAAACTAGTTTCTTAATTGCTTCATGAGCAAATAAAATTGCCTTTAGCATCGTTTCTTCGTCAACTTCTTTTGCTCCTGCTTCAACCATGTTTATCGCGTCTTTAGTACCTGAAACAACTAAATCGATTAAACTAACTTGTTGTTGTTCCGGTGTTGGAGCTAAAATAAACTCGCCCTCAATCAAACCGACATGAACACCTGCAACAGGTCCTAAAAATGGTATGTTTGATATTCCTAATACAATTGATGAACCTAATAAAGCCGGCATCTCTGTTGGACACTCTGGTTCACTACTTAAAACGGTATTAACAATTTGGACTTCATTTTTGAATCCTGTTGGAAACAATGGTCTAAGCGGACGGTCAATAAGTCTTGATGTTAGCGTTTCATGCTCTGAGGGACGTCCTTCTCTTCTTAAAAAACCACCAGGTATTTTACCTGCGGCATATAGTTTCTCTTGATATATAACCATCAATGGAAAGAAATCCATTGGTGTTGGTTCAGTGCTTGCTGTAACCGTACTTAAGACAACTGATT
>JBAYPP010000015.1:0-14470 GCA_041677585.1 Acholeplasmataceae bacterium | reverse complement strand
CTGTATAAAACCATTTAAACCAGTCAACAAAAGTAACGAGTTAGTAAATGAATCGATTCCTAACGTAGAATTAAGAGTCATCGATGAAGAAGGTAATCAACTTGGCATCATTCATAAGAAGGATGCACTCAAAGTTGCAACTGATCGCGATTTGGATTTAGTTGTTGTTTCGCCTGATTCCAAGCCAATGGTTGCGAAACTGATGGACTATTCTAAACATCGCTATGATCAACAAAAGAAACTACGCGAAATGAAGAAAAAACAAGTTGTTGTTGATTTAAAAGAAATCAGATTAAGTCCAACAATCGATAAACATGACTTTGATACTAAATTAAGACATAGCATCCGCTTTTTAGAAAAAGGCGATAAAGTCAAGATTACAATTCGTTTTTACGGTCGAATGATCAAACACAACGAGGTTGGATTTGAAGTTATTAATCGCTTTATCGAACAATTAGGCGATCGAGCAACTGTTGAATCGAAGCCAAAAATGGACGGCAGACATGTTATTGCTGTTGTCGCACCAAACAATCAATAGGAAAGAGGTAATTACATCATGCCAAAACAAAAAACACATAGTGGCTTGAAAAAAAGAATTAAAGTAACAGGTACTGGTAAGCTTATGCGTGGACACGCTTATAAAAACCACTTAGCAGCATCAAAAACAACAAAACAGAACAGACAATTAAGAGGCGAAACTTACGTTTCTGATAGCGATAAAAAGCGTATCAAGGGACTAATTTCGAACCTACTATAAGGGGGATTAGAAGATGCCACGAGTTAAAAACAGCGTCGTAACAAGAAAGAGACGTAAAAAAATACTAAAATTAGCCAAAGGTTATTTTGGCTCAAAAAGAACGCTTTATCGTACTGCACATGAACAAGTGATGCGTTCACTAGCATATTCATATCGTGATCGTAAGCAAAGAAAAAGAGATTTTCGCAAATTATGGATTTCAAGAATTAATGCTGCAGCTAAATTAAATGAAATGAAATATTCAAATTTAATCCATGGCTTATCATTAGCAAATGTTGCTGTCAACCGTAAAATGCTAGCTGATCTTGCAGTACATCAACCTGCCGATTTTAAAGCATATTGCGATCTTGCAAAGAAGGCAATTCAAAAAGCTACTAAAAAAGCATAAAAGGAGTAGTAAAAACTACTCTTTTTTTATATAATAAAAATAGAGGTGGACATGAAAAGACGCGTAATTATTGTATTATCAATCTGTTTATTAGTAATTATTCTCTTACCCTTTGTCTTAGCGTTTCTAGAATTGAAGGGACAGGGCATTTTTTTGCTGTCCATCATTACTGTTTTAGTCTATTCTGGAATCTATATTTTTGGTGGTCTCGCTAAATTATTGATTTACTTGATTTATGGTATTTCAACAGCGCTATTTTTATTTTTATTACCAATTGATTATCAATTTCCACTAATAATAATTGGGACATTATTGTTCGTTTTGAATCCTCTAGCTAATTTTGAATCCTTTTTAGAAAAAAAACTAGCAGCTGAAGAGGTTTTGCCGATTAGAGTTTCATTATATGGATCCTATTGGCCCTTTTATACCTATCGAAAAGAGATGAAAAACTTTTATCATCTTCCTCAAACAAGAAAATTATACACAAAAAGAAGTTATTTAAAGTTTCGTCAGCTAACAACAATTTTCTTGTTTGCATCTGGCATTTTTATGCTAATCATTAACATGAATAGTATTGCAAACGATATTAATAATTTTGACTGGTCTAACTTTTTTGTCTTCTATAACGTTTTAGTGATCTTTGTTTTAACGCTCATTATGTATAAAAAGGGCTTTACATCAACATTTAGAGGTTTAATTTTGTTGTTGTTTCCAATCTTTATTTACTTGTTGATTGTATCGAATATTGCACCAGTTGTAAAATATACGCTTTTAGGACTCGTTATTTTAATGGGAATTGTCGTATTGATATATGAAGTCTATAAATACTATCATAGAGTAAGCTATGATTATTATGAGTATCGTGACTTGGACCAACGTTTGGATGTGTATGCAAATGCTTTGTTTGAACCGCTTGTTTATAATGAAAGCTATTCAAAGGTGTGCTCTTTTAAGATAAAAGTTAAATCACAGACCTTTCAAAAACATTTTCATGATATTTTGGTTTATGCGAATTTTTTCCGCTTTATCATCACTGCTTACGCATATGGCAGGGAAGATGTTTACTTACATGCTGATTTTCATTATCGCCATGAAAAAAGGGCCTATCGTTTTAAAACATATTTGGAGTCAAAGTTTAAGTTAGCAATTCAAATGACTTTGGATGATGATCCAAACAAACTAATTTATGAAAAAAAGTTTTTTCATCGGCCGTCATATATTATAGCTAGAGCATTAAATTTAGCAAACTTGCTGAAAGAATTAGAGATTGAAAGCAAAATTATTTTGTCCTTTATTGCATATTTTGAAACAAAAGAAGACTTAACTCGTTTCCAAAGGGAATACCCTGTTCAGATCCTTGAGACACTGAGTGAAGAAAGCTATCTAACGGTTAGAATTGATCTTCCGTGTCTAAATGTTGATTATATGATTGAAGAAAAAATTCAAACATTATTACTAAGTCTTTTAAGCTATAACGGCCAATACGTACGCATCTCAGTCTATTATTAATAGACTATGGTAAAATAGCTGCTTGCTTATAGTAGCAAGTAAGCGCTTTCTATTTGCTTGACATCAAGCTTAAAAAATGATAAAGTAAGGGTAACCTAGGAAGCATCCCGTGGAACCCAAAGCTTTATTTAGGGTGTTGAACTATAATGGCGTGAAAGCCAAGCAATTGGAATCCCGATTTATAGACAAGCAAATGCCCACTGTGAACATAACATGTTCTCACCGCTTTCTAGGCTTTTTTCATGCAGACAAAATAAAAGGGAGATATAAGATTATGAAAAAAGAATTAAACTTTCTCAAAGAGCTTTCTTCTTTACCCGGTATTCCCGGCAATGAGAAGGCTGTTCGCAACTATTTAAAGGAATATGTTAAGCCATATGCTGATTCGGTTGAGACGGATAACTTAGGCTCTTTGATTGCTAAAAAAGGACAGAAGGGTCCGCACGTGATGATCGCTGGCCATATGGATGAAATTGGTCTAATGGTTACCCAAATCACAAAAGATGGTTTTTTAAAGTTTCAAACTGTTGGCGGATGGTTTTCACAGGTTATGTTAGCCCAAGAATGGGAAGTGCATACTAATAAAGGAATCATCTATGGAATTACAGGCGTTAAGCCACCACATATTATCCCGGCTGACAAAAGAAAACAAGCGATTGAGATTGACACCATGTTTATTGATATCGGCGTTAAAGACAAAGATGAGGCACTTGAATTGGGTGTTAGAATTGGTGATATGATTGTCCCGCATACTACTTTCAAAGTCTTTGGTAAGGGTAGTTACTTAATGAATAAAGCCTGGGATAACAGAATTGGTAGTGCTGTTGTTGCACAAGCGTTAAAGCAGGTCTCAGACTTCCCGAATCAACTGTTTGGCGTCTTCACTGTTCAAGAAGAAGTTGGCTTAAGAGGAGCTAAGACGAGTTCTTACATGGTTAAACCTGATATTGCAATTGCAGTTGACACCGGTTTAGCAAATGACGTTCCAGGTGGCGATCCGGTTGAGCAAAGTCTGGGTAAAGGACCACAAATTTTGTTTTATGATGGTGGGTTAATTGCTCATCGTGCACTTCGTGAGTTTGTGATTAATGTCGCCAAAGAAGAAAATATTCCTTATCAGGAATCTTACATCGTTGGTGGTAGAACCGATGCCGGACACATGCATTTAGCACATCACGGTGCAGCAGCAATCTCATTATGTGTACCAACTCGTTACATGCACTCACATACGTCTATCATTCATTATGAAGATTATCAAAATACAATTAAGCTGTTAGTTGCGGTCATTAAACGTCTTGATCAAAAAACAGTTGAACAAATCTTAGCAGACTAAGCGTAATTAATTTTGCGCTTTTTATTTGTGCATCTCTTTTTCATGTGATATAATACAGTTGAGCAAGTATTCAACTGATAATAAAGGAGGAGTTAGATGCATAATTGTGGTGATAACTGCCAGTGCCCTGTCTTTCATAAAGACGTTTTGGATATTGTCTCAGCGAAAGCATGGTCAGGGCGTATGATTAAACAAACAACTGATTTGTTTAAAATTTTAAGTAATCCGACTAGATTGAAAATATTGAATGCAATTACAGAAGAGGAATTGTGTGTTTGTGATATTGCCTATTTATTGAATATTACAAAAAGCGCTGTTTCGCATCAATTAAGACCATTGAAACAAAGTAAGCTTGTTACCTGGACCCAAAAAGGTAAAATGGTTTATTATCGTTTATCGGACCCAAATTTAAAGCAGTTAATTCAAACAGCAAGTACACTAAAGGAGAACCAGCATGCGTAAAACGATCAAAGTGAGTAACATCGATTGTGCAAACTGCGCTAAATCGATTGAATCATATTTTAATGAAATAGACGGTATTGATGCGAAAGTTAACGTACCAGCTAAAAAAGTAATCTTCAATTATGAAGATGAAACAGTTACAGAAGATTCGTTAGCGGATCAATTAAGAACAATTGGATATTATCCAATTTTAAATAACGAAGAGCAGCTAAGACAAAAAAGAAAAGATTTGATTGATTTGATTGTCGCAGCTGTTTTGTCGTTTCCATTGTTATGGACGATGTTTGTCCATTTAGGGATCAGGATTTATGTTCCATCAATTTTGATGAATGGATTCGTTCAATGGGCACTAGCAACGCCAATCCTATTTTATGTTGGCAGACGCTTTTTTAGGGCTACCTATCATCAATTAAAGGCTAGAAACGCCGGAATGGATACGTTGGTAGTTTTGGGGACGACAGCAGCTTACATCTATAGTGTTTTGACAACTTTAAATTATGAATTTGGTAGTCATACTGGTTCTATGCATATGCCTGACCTATATTTTGAGACAACTGCCGTTATTATCTTAATGGTGTTACTGGGTAATTTTTTTGAAAATAGAGTTAAAGAAAAAACGAATGATGCGCTACAGTCTCTGATCAGTTTGGGTGCGAAAGAAGCACGGGTTATAAGAGACGGTGTTGAACTATTATTACCAGTTGATGAAATTAGCGTTGGTGAAACAATTATTGTTTTAGCCAATGAAAAAATACCGCTAGACGGAATTGTTTTAAAAGGTAAAAGTTATGTTGATGAAGCAATGATAACCGGTGAACCTATGCCTTCCCTAAAGGAAAAGGGCAGTAAGGTTGTTGGCTCAACGATGAATACAATCGAGACATTAACGATTGAAGTAACAGCTGTTGGCAGTGATACAGTTTTGGCACATATCATTCAAACCGTTGAGGACACCGCCTTGATTAAGCCAAAGGCACAAAGAGTAGCGGACAAAATCGCTTCAGTCTTTGTTCCAGCAGTCGTAATCATTAGTATAATTACCTTTGTGATCTGGATCTTTTTTGTTAATGGCGGCAGTTCGTTTGCGATCGCCTTCTCACCGGCTGTGGCGGTTTTAGTCATTTCATGCCCATGTGCGCTCGGCCTTGCTACACCAACCAGTATTGCCGTTGGTAGTGGAATTGCTTTTAAAGAAGGAATTTTGTATAAGGGAGGCGAGTTTTTTGAAATTGCGAATAAGATTACCGCAATCGCCTTTGATAAGACTGGAACATTAACTGAAGGTCAACCACAGTTAACTGATTTTGAAGGCGATCAGGAAACGTTAAAGTATGCTGCGTCTTTAGAAAAGCACTCCAATCACCCCATTGCAAAAGCAATCGTTAAGGCAAACAAGAAAAAAGGGTTCTATGATGTTGATAACTTTGAAGTTTTGATTGGTCAAGGGATCAAAGGAACAATTGCGCAAAAAGAAGTTTATGTTGGTTCAAGGAAATTAGCTGAACAGTTAAAGGTTGATATCTCTGGATTTAGTCCAGATGTGTATCTAAAACAGGGAAAAACAATTTTCTTCACAATAATTGATAGTAAAGCCGTTAACATGATGGCAGTCAGTGATCCTCTAAAGGATTCCGCTAAAGCGGTCATTATTGAGTTAAAAAGAAGAAACATAACACCTTATATCATTACTGGAGACCAAAAACTTACGGCTGATTATATTGCAGGTCAACTTGGCATAGACCATGTCTTCTATGAAGTATTGCCACATGAAAAATCACAAGTAGTTCAGCAAATCCAGAACGAGGGTCATATTGTCGCCTTTGTTGGCGATGGCATCAATGATGCCCCAGCTTTAAAAATGGCTGATGTTAGCTTTGCTGTTCAAAACGGTAGTGATATTGCTTTGGATACAGCGGATGTAATGCTAATGACATCAGATCTTGGCTTGGTAACAAAGGCAATTGATTTATCGCTTGCAACATTAAGAAACATTTATGTTAACTTTTTTTGGGCCTTCATTTATAATATAGTTGTGATTCCTTTTGCAGCAATGGGCTATTTGAGTCCGGCCATCGCTGGTATTGGAATGGGCTTTAGTAGTATCATGGTCGTTTTAAATGCTTTGAGTTTAAATTTATTTAGATTTAAGAAATTACAAACGGAGGAAGTAAAATGAAAATTATAGTTAGTGATATGAATTGCAAGAATTGTGCGGAAAAGATCAAAAAAACACTTTTCATGCATGATTTGGACGCAGAGATTGACTTAGCTGACAAAAGTGTTAACTTCGATGATGTTGAAGACGCTGAGGCAATCAAAGAAGCAATTATTAAAGCAGGCTATACACCAACAGAATGAGAATTATTGGTGGAAAGCATAAAAGCCGCTTGTTAAAAAGGGTTGACAGTAATCTAACTCGTGAGACAGCAGATATGGTTAGACAAGCGGTTTTTAACATGCTGGAGCAATCAGTTCATGGAAACGTTCTTGATCTATATGCCGGATCTGGTAGCTACGGTTTAGAAGCGATCAGCCGAGGAGCAGATATTGTCTACTTTATTGACTACCAAAAAAAGGCGATTCAAACAATTATTGCCAACCTAACCTCCCTAAGGGAAACAGAGAAAGCGAAAGTCATCCAAAAAGATGCAATTAGTTTTTTAAATGGTGTAGACTTTGAGTTTGACTATGTTTTTATTGATCCACCCTATGATTTTCGCTTTGATGAGCAGCTTTTTTCCTTATTAAAAACCAAGACAAGCAATGATGCCTATATTGTCTATGAGTCAAAAAAGAGTCTCCAACTACCAAATGAAGCTGAAGGCTTTCTTAAGATCAAGGATAAAACTTATGGCATAAAAAGAATTTCAATCTATCAAAAGGTAAAATAAAAACTCGGATCCGAGTTTTTATTTTATTCTTTTATTCATTTTTATTGACACGATTTCATCTTTAGCCTCAAACCAAACAGTTCGATAAGAGAACTTCTTAAAGACATCTAAATGGGAAGCATAGGGAACATTTGGTATCTTGGTTAAAACCTCATTGCTCAAATCCAACTCCCGTGAAGTTCCAATCCAATATAAATAATGCTTCTCATCTTGATAATAGGCAATTCCAATTGGATCAATAATGTAATCCGTTCTTTCATAGAAGGATTTTAACGGTATGTTTAGTAAATTGCTAGGAATTTGGTATGAATAGATCTGTTCTTTATCTCTTCCAACAAATATAATCACCTTTTCAATTTGAATATGTTTATTTTTCAAGTAAAAAACAAATGCTGCAATTAAACCAATCAAAGATACGATAATTATGATATATTTTGTAACTAATGTATTGATAAAAATAAAGGATAAACTAGCAATGAGAAGACTTGAAATCATTCCCACTAGTAACATCAGTCTTTCAAACCTGAGGGGAATGACATCATACTTGATCGTATTCTTAAGTTTTTTGGATCTGAATTTTTTAATTGGTATTCCTAAACTACCACCGGTATAATAAATAAACAAAACTGATCCCAGTGTAACTGGAACAATCCGAATTAGAACATAAACTAAAACAGCAAGACCACCAGCCCCGCTGGCAATAAAATTAATCAATTCAAAAATTGCAAAAACATGATAAAGACCCAAAAAGAGATAGGGCAATGTTTTTTTACGCTGAAGGACAATATAGAGAATATTGGCAATGAAAAACGTTGATGCAATAAATGAGAAAAAAGTTAAAAAATAATCCATAGTTGCTCCTTTAAAATAATGATTCTAGTATATCTGATCAAAAATTATCTGTCAATGTATAATGTACTTGTAATTTGTATGTTAATAAAGTAAAATAAAGGCAACAGATGAGGAGTGAGAAGATGCAAACCTGGTTAATTATCGTCTTGATTGTAGTAGCATTGTTAGTTGGTGCAATAGTAGGATTCTTTTTATCGCGTGTGTGGTTTAAGCGTTATCTAGAAAAAAATCCACCAGTAAATGAGCAAATGATTCGCGAAATGATGCGTCAAATGGGTCGTACACCTTCTGAAAAGCAGGTTCGTCAAATCATGGCATCCATGAACCAATATAAATAAAAAGGCTGAGGCCTTTTTTTATTTAAACAGTAAATTGGTTTTCCTTACCTTCTTTTAGACGTTTAAAATTTGTTTTATGTCTAATCATAATGATTGTACCTAAACCGATTAATAGACCGACTTCTAAAAGGTATGTTTCAATTGTTAAGTTAAAGAACTCTAAAAAGAAGATTCGCAGAATAAACAACAACACAATTATTGCAGAAGTGATCGTCGATGCTAATGAAACGAACTTTGTTTTTAAAACGATTATCGCAAAGACAATTAAACCAAATAAACCGATGGTCCATTCAATTGCAAAAACTGCTCCACCAGATGTGGCAACTGCCTTGCCGCCACGGAAATCGAGATAAATGGGTAAAACATGGCCAACAGCAGCAATAAAACCGTATATGATCCGAATATCTAGTTTGCCGCCAAACAACAAATAAAACTGATCAAGCTTAGCGAAAGTCAGTAATGAAACGACGAATACACCTTTTAAGATATCAAGCAAAAACGCAATTGAACCTAGTCTTATACCTAAAACACGAACTGCGTTTGTTGCGCCTGTATTTTTTGAACCGTACGCCCTTATATCGATTTTGCGAAAGATTTTGCCAATGATTAATCCGTTTGGTATTGCACCAACAAAATATGAAAGCAAAAGAAATGAAATTACACCGAAAACAATCATATGCCTCACCTCGTTTAAATTTATTATAGCACGGCAAAAAATAAATTCAATCAAAAACAAAAATATAGGCATATCATTGTAGTTGACTATCTTTTTTGATATAATAAAGGCAGTCAATGAAGAAGAAAAGAGTATGATTAATGAAACAATATGATGAAAAATCAATTCAAGTCCTCGAAGGTTTAGAGGCGGTTAGAAAGAGACCCGGGATGTATGTTGGTTCAACTGACAGCAGAGGGTTACACCAACTTGTTTGGGAAATTGTTGATAATGCAGTTGATGAATCACTTGCTGGCTTTGGCCAAGAGGTCGTTTTGACAATTAAAGCAGACAACAGTATCGAAGTAGTTGACCAAGGTCGTGGTATGCCATATAAGAAACATAGTTCTGGTCGTCCCACAACGGAAGTCATTTTTACTGTTTTGCATGCGGGTGGAAAATTTAGTGATGAAAGTGGTTATAAGGTTTCTGGGGGACTACATGGCGTAGGTTCATCAGTTGTCAATGCTTTAAGTCAGTTTTTAGAAGTTACTATTTACCGCGATGGCGGTATTTTTCAACAACGCTTTTTAGAAGGCGGTTCGAAAATAGAACCATTGAAACAATTGGGAACAACTAAAAAGACGGGAACAAGCGTTTATTTTAAACCTGATCCAAAGATTTTTTCAACCACTTTGTTTCAGTACGATCTAATTCGTGATCGTTTACGTGAAGTAGCTTTTTTAATTGCCAATTTAAAGGTTGTATTAATTGATCAGCGAACCAATCAAAAAGAAACCTTTTTCTATTCTGATGGAATAAAATCATACATTGATTTCATTAATAAAGGTCGTGAAACACTTCATCCAACCCACTTGATTCAAGAAAAACATGCATTAAAAGACAAAAAGGAAATTGAGTTAGATATTGCTTTCCAGTTTACAAAGAGTTACTCCGAAACGGTTCTATCATTTGTAAACAATGTTCGGACTAAAGATGGTGGAACCCATGAAATCGGCTTTAAATCAGCTTTGACTCGAGCAGTTAATGATTATGCTCGTAAGTATACTTTAATTAAAGAAAAAGATGGCAATCTGGATGGAGCAGATATCCGTGAAGGCCTTACGGCGATTGTTTCCTTAAGAATTCCAGAGCAGTATTTAGAATTTGAAGGACAGACCAAAGGAAGACTAGGCACACCTGAAGCTAGAAATGCAACAGACAGCGTTTTTTATGAGTTTATGACAACTTATTTAGAAGAAAACAAAGATGTTGCATCAGCAATCATCGGTCGTGCACAACATGCTCAAAGAGCTAGGGATGCTGCCAGAAAGGCTAGGGAAGAAGCCAGAACTGGTAAAACAAAGACCAAAAAGGATATTTCTTTATCCGGAAAGCTTACCCCCGCTCAAAGTAAGGACAAATCGATCAATGAATTGTTTTTAGTTGAGGGCGATTCCGCCGGTGGATCAGCAAAACAAGGTCGAAACAGACGTTTCCAAGCTATTTTACCACTTCGTGGCAAAGTAATTAATACCGAAAAAACATCAGTTGATGCTATTTTAAGAAATGAAGAAATCGCAACCATTATTCATACTATCGGGGCTGATTTCGGCAATAATTTTGATCTTAAGAAATGCCAATATCAAAAAGTGATCATTATGACTGATGCTGATACTGACGGAGCACATATTCAAGTGTTGCTGCTAACATTTTTCTTCCGTTACATGCGTCCTTTGATTGAAGACGGAAGACTGTTTATAGCACAGCCACCTTTATATAAGATTACAATTAAAAAAGGCAAAAAAGAAGAGATTCACTACGCCTGGACTGACGATGAAATGAAACAGTTCATTCAGGAAGGTTCGTATTCTATTCAACGCTATAAAGGCTTGGGTGAAATGAATAGCAATCAATTATGGGAAACAACCATGAGTCCAGAGAAGCGGACATTGATTCAGGTTCAAATTGATGATCTAAGTTCATCTGACAAACGAATCTCCGTTTTAATGGGCGATGATGTTGTAGTTCGACGCGCTTGGATTGAAGATTACGTTGATTTTGAAGTTAATGATGACTTTGAAATAGAAAAAGGTGATTGATATGAGTGTTTTGAAAAAAGTTGATAAATTTATTGAAAAACACCTCGAAGAAACATTGGAAAACATTGTTTCTGAGCGTTTTGCACGCTATTCGAAGTATATCATTCAGGATCGAGCTTTACCAGACGTAAGAGACGGTCTAAAACCTGTTCAAAGACGTATTCTATATGCGATGCATCAACTGGGTATGCTTCATAATAAACCATATAAAAAGTCAGCTAGAATCGCTGGCGAAGTTATGGGTAAATATCATCCTCATGGTGACTCAAGTATTTACGATGCAATGGTACGTCTAAGCCAAAGTTTTAAAATGAATGTGCCTTTAATTGATATGCATGGCAATAATGGATCAATTGATGGTGACACAGCTGCTGCAATGCGTTACACTGAAGCAAGATTGTCAAGGGCAGCTGAAGTTTTATTGGAGGATATTGATAAAAGAACAGTACCGCTAGTTCCAAACTTCGATGATGAGGAATTGGAGCCAGTCGTTTTACCAGCAAAGTTTCCTAATCTATTAGTCAATGGTGCTGCAGGTATCAGTGCAGGATATGCCACAAAAATTCCGCCGCATAATCTCAAGGAAATCATCACTGCAACACTGATGTACATCGATAATGAGAATGTAACACTAAATGAACTGACCCAGGTTGTGCTTGGACCTGATTTTCCTACTGGAGGAATTGTTCAAGGAAAACAGGGTATTTTGAGTGCCTTGGAAACAGGTTCAGGAAAAATTATTATTCGGGCAAAGGCCATTGTTGAAGAGATGTCCAAAAGTCAGGATCGTCTTGTCATTACCGAAATACCATTTGAAGTAAACAAGGCTGATCTTGTTCGGGAAATTGACATTTTAAGAATTGACAAGAAGATTGATGATATTTTGGAAATAAGGGATGAAACTGACCAGGAAGGATTAAGAATTGCGATTGATTTAAAGAAAGGTGCCGATCCACAATTCATTTTAAACTTTTTGTACAAATCAACAAGTTTACAGGTTGCTTTCCATTATAATATGGTCGCTATTTTAAATCATCGCCCTGTCTTAGTGGGAATAATTCCGATCTTAAAGAGCTACGTTTTGCATCAAAAAGAAATTGTTACAAACAGATCTAACTATGAACTGGATCGCGCAACAAAGCGACAACATATTGTTCAAGGCTTAATCAAAATGGTTTCAGTGGTCGAAGATATTATTAAAATAATCCGTAAATCACAAAACAAGCAACATGCCAAGGAAAACATCATGACTGCCTTTGATTTTTCAGAGATTCAAGCTGAAGCAATCGTAACGTTGCAGTTGTATCGTCTATCAAATACAGACATAGTGGCACTTGAACAGGAGGATAAAAACTTACAAGAAAGAATCTTGGAGTTAAAGCATATTCTATCAAGTGAACATGCATTGAAACGAGTCATTAAACGGGAACTGCTCGATGTCTCAAACCGTTTAGGCATCGATAGAAGAACCGAAATTGAAAATGAAATTGAGAATATTAAGATTGATCATAAGGAATTGATTAGTATTGAGAACGTCTTTATCGGTGTTTCAAAAGAAGGATACATCAAACGCGCTAACACAAGAAGCTATCAAGCTTCGCAACAGGATGGACTTAAGGCAGATGACTCATTAATCTTCGAGCAGGAAGTAAAAACATTGGATACTTTGTTATTGTTTACCAATTTAGGCAACTATATTTATTTGCCTGTCTACAAAATCGATGAACAAAAATGGAAGGATCTAGGTGTTTA
Source organism: Acholeplasmataceae bacterium (assembly GCA_041677585.1). Lineage (GTDB taxonomy): Bacteria > Bacillota_I > Bacilli_A > Acholeplasmatales > Acholeplasmataceae > JBAYPP01. The sequence continues at coordinate 1,431 of JBAYPP010000015.1, read as the reverse complement.
CATTAACAACATTGTTCCAATTGAGCGTGGTGAAACAATCGTATCAGTCATTTGTGTTGAGAGCTTTGAAGCCAAACACAACATTTTATTAGCCACCAAAAAAGGCATGATGAAACAAGTTCGACTTGCTGATTTTGATGTCACTCGGTTTAATAAACCCTTTAGAGCTATCCGCTTAGGAAAAGGTGACTTCTTGGTTTCAGTTGATCAATATGAAAGACCAAACATTTTAGGAATAACTAAAAAAGGCTACGCACTTCGTTATAATATGAGCGAATTACCGCTCTATGGTTTACAAGCCGGTGGAGTAAAGAGTATCGCCTTAAGTGAAGATGATAACTTGGTTCAAGCATTGTACGTCAATCCTTCAGATGATTTTATTTTATTAACGGTTCGGGGACACATTATTAAGGACTTCGTTGATGAACTACCGGTTTATGGAAGAGGAAGAAGAGGAATATTGATTGTAGAGCAGTTAAAAAAGGAACCACATTTCGTTGTCTCGGCAGCTAGGTTGTCCCAACTGCAGCAGAAGGAAGATGTTGAGGTTCGCATTGTTACTGATAAAAAACGCTTTGATTTTAAAGTAAGTGATTTAAAATACGTCGGCAATAAATTTGGTAAAAAGATGATTGATATTGGCCAAGATGGCGATGGTTATGAGATTCAAATCTTTTCAGCCTCAACCATTGAGCAAAGCGAAGACAAAGAAACACCGGTGTTAAAAAAGAAAAAAGCAACCAAGAAAAAAGTAATTGAATTGTATTCAGAAGATATCGTTATCAATAACGATCAAAAAATACATATAAATCGTCTTGATCTATTTGATGAAGATGAGTAGGAGAAACTATGAAAATAACAATTAATGAAAAGGTATATGAATACGAAAAAAGTTTAACTTTAGAAGAAATAGTTAAGCAAATGGGGTTGAAAGACATTTTAGCTGCTACAGTTGATGGCAGATTAAGAGAACTGACATATTTGGTTGTCAAAGATTCAGTCATTGAGTTTTTAAGCTATAATCATCCAGATGCTGTTAGAATTTATGAAACAACACTACGCTATGTTTTGGCAATGGCAGTAAAAAATCTATATCCAAAAGCCAAAGTAAAGTTCAATTATAGCATTTCACGTTCAATTTTAGCTGTATTAGAAGGAATAGATGATAGCCTGCGCAATGAACATGTTGAAGCGATTAATCAGGAAGTGCTTCGCATCGTTAAGCAGGATCTACCGATTTACCGCGAACGCATTCCCCTTGGTGAAGCGATGGACTTATATCGAAGATTGGATATGCCCGATAAGGTTGCGGTTTTAGAATACCGTGAAGAGGAATACGTTAACCTATATGAATGTGATGGTTATGTGAACTATATGTTTGGTTATATGTTGCCAAGAACTAGTTACATCAACTCCTTCCGTCTATTCTTG